>NZ_JANFYJ010000240.1:0-313 GCF_024460495.1 Hungatella sp. SL.1.14
CTCTCTGCAAGAACTTCATTAATATTAGAAACCAGTGTATCACAGTCAATTCCATGAACCATGCATGCTTCTTCCAAAGACTCGCCCTGAGAAGCAGGGCAGCCAAGACAGTGCATGCCGGCGCGAATTAAAATCGGTGCAATGCAATCATCCATCTGGATCAGAGCGCCAATTAACATATCTTTACTAATCTGCATCGTGTATTCCTCCTTTAAAAATGTACATACTGTTTCTATAATATTATACTTTTCTTCCGAAATAGCAAGGGATTGTCCAGCCATTTTTGTAAAAATTTTATCATTACAGGGACTTG
>NZ_JANFYJ010000241.1:0-312 GCF_024460495.1 Hungatella sp. SL.1.14
CATTTCTACCTAAGACACATAATTCTTTACACTGCTCTTTAAAATTAAATGTATAATAAAAAGATTCCAGCCCTGCAATTATTTATTTGCAGAGCTGGGAGCTTTTTGTTTAACACAAAAGTGCTCCTGTTAAATAAAAACCGTTCCACGGAGGGCACACTACGGTGGCAAGGAAATGTCTTTTACACGACCCGCCGCAGGCGGATAATTCCTCTTTCAAGATTATTGTTTATATTATTTACAATATTTACAATATAGTAGACACAATGTTGCAAGGAGAAAGAGCTGGTTCAAAAATAACGCTTCTGTTTC
>NZ_JANFYJ010000242.1:0-312 GCF_024460495.1 Hungatella sp. SL.1.14
AAGAAAAGGAAAATTTAATAAAAGAAATCGAATCAAAAAAACAGTATAAATAAACTGACTACCTCTCTAGCGCACTGGCCTGTCGAGTGTCCTCATGTAATCAAGCGACGGAAAGGGGAAAACCTCCCCTCTCCGTCGCTTTCTCACATTATGACACTTTGAACTTGTCAAGGTCAGAGAGTATTTTCATAGGCTTTCGGCTCTGCCTACAGCCTTTAAAAATCTTCCTCTTTCCCCTGACAAGTGCCTACTGTATGACGATAATGAGCAAAGAGTAAAGACGCTACAATCATAGACTTTGTTATTCCTGAA
>NZ_JANFYJ010000243.1:0-311 GCF_024460495.1 Hungatella sp. SL.1.14
GGGAATATTTATTGAGACGGTAAAAAGGGCGGAGGATGGAGACGGCTGGATCATCAGAGCTTATGAAGGTTTTGGAAACCGCGTGAAGGCTGGTATAGAGATCATCACGGAAGCCCCCTGTACGCTGAAGGAGTGCGATATGCTGGAGCGGGGTGGAACAGAACTTTCGGCTGTCGGAAACTGTTTCACAGTTGTTTTTAATCCGTTTGAAATCAAAACATTTCGAATGCAAAAATAACAAACATTTCTGCAAATCTGGATAATGGAGTTTTGCAGAAGGTAAAGATATAATGATACTATCAAAATACAGG
>NZ_JANFYJ010000244.1:0-311 GCF_024460495.1 Hungatella sp. SL.1.14
CCAGCTTCACCGGTCTGCCGGAGGCTTTAGCCAGGGCGGCACAATAGAGTCCCTCCATGGGAACCGGGTTTTTGCTTCCGAAGCTTCCTCCGACATTGGCAGAGATGACGCGGACATTGACATTTGGCATGGCAATCTGCATGATCATTTTCTGGATGTTGGGGCTCTGGAAGCTGCCTTTCATATTGCACTGGTTTGGTCCGTCCCACCAGGCAACGAGACCGGGGCTTTCAGCCGGAAGCGGATTGGATATGGTATCATACTTTGAGGTCCCTTCCACGACGACGGTACACTCCTCAAAGCCTTTTTTG
>NZ_JANFYJ010000245.1:0-311 GCF_024460495.1 Hungatella sp. SL.1.14
CTTCATTGTGAAGGATAAGCTGGTGGAATGGAATGGCCGGCCGGTACGTATCGAGATTGCCGTGGATGTGGGAAATCATCTGATCGGTGATTATACGACTACCGCCAAATACCACATGGAGACAGTAATGCTTGAGAGTCTGCGGACGCTGAACAGTGCGGAGGACCTGGAGTCGGGAATTACCCGTATACTGGAACTGATCACACGCTTCTACGATGGATGCCGGTATTATATTATTGAGATTGACCGTGAACGCGGATATGCCCATAACACCTATGAATGGTGCAGGGAAGGGATTCCTTCTCAGAAAG
>NZ_JANFYJ010000246.1:0-311 GCF_024460495.1 Hungatella sp. SL.1.14
GCCTCTTCTTTCTCTTCCACATGGAATAATGCATATACAAACTCTTCCGCGTTAAATTTCTGCAGATCGTCGATCTTCTCTCCAACCCCCACGTATTTGACCGGAATCCCCAGATCCGACTGGATTGCCACGGCGATTCCGCCTTTGGCGGTTCCATCCAGCTTCGTTAAGATGATTCCCGTAATATCCGCCACTTCCATAAACTGTCTGGCCTGTGAAAGTGTATTCTGTCCGGTCGTACCGTCCAGCACTACCAGCGTCTCCCGGTAGGCCTCCGGAAACTCCTTGTCGATGATCCGGTTAATCTTCTT
>NZ_JANFYJ010000247.1:0-311 GCF_024460495.1 Hungatella sp. SL.1.14
ATGGCGACATGGTCCGGAATTACCATAATATCTATATTCACTTCCATTATTTTCTCCTTCTTCCTACCAATCCGCACTCCGGCTCCACAGGTAATCCCGAATCGCACAACAGCCGGAATGGTATGAAACATAAACAGGACAGGCACTTTGAAAATCCCCCTCACTTGCGTGCGGCGGAATCATGCCTGCCCCGGTTCTATCTGTTATACGGTAAGAAGTTCCATTGACTTCGCTTCGATCGCTTTATCGATCTTCCCAATCATCTTATCCGTTAATTTCTGAATATCTTCCTCCGCCTCTGCTAAGTCGTC
>NZ_JANFYJ010000248.1:0-310 GCF_024460495.1 Hungatella sp. SL.1.14
TGGGCCGCCTTACTTCATATAAGGGCAATAATATCGAAATATAAAACCCCGGATTGCTCCGGGGTCAGGCCCATCGTGTTACGCATTGGTTAAGAGGCTTGATGGGATCTGTTGATCTAAATATGATAAGGAATGATAACCGCCAAATGGCGGTCCCTGCGGCCGACGACATTACATGTCGCTTAAACGTTAATTCGGTTATGCAGGTATACAGCATATCTCTATCTGCACTCTTAGTATATGCCAAATACTTTAAAATGTCAACCGGACAGAAAAATCCAGACACTGTAAAGAATGTCTGGACCTCTCT
>NZ_JANFYJ010000249.1:0-310 GCF_024460495.1 Hungatella sp. SL.1.14
AGCAGACAGCCGAAGCTGACGAAATGAGACGAACGGGCAATAAGAGGCAAAAATGTCTGAATAGATGATAACTTGAGATATACGAAAACGGTTGTATAGGGACGTGAGTAAAGCGTCTGTATACAACCGTTTTTATTTGGCGGAATGGATGAAGGATGAGATATTTCTTGCGTATTGATGGGAAAGAGGATAGAATAAAACTTATCTGAATAGAAATGCATGGCCCCTGAGTGCGGCAGAAATCCACAGCGAAAGAATGAAAGCTGATGATGCCATTGATGTGGAATAAAGTGGAGAGTATAAAAACAGG
>NZ_JANFYJ010000025.1:0-109568 GCF_024460495.1 Hungatella sp. SL.1.14
GGAAGTGCGGTAACGTATGGAGCTGACTGTCACTAATAGGTCGAGGGCTTAACCAAGTTGGTTTAGGAAAAAGAGGAAATAAGAACGGATGAAAGATATGTACAATGTGTGGTTTTGAGGGTATATGTAAAGCCTTCAATAAAGGTTTGGCCTGGTGGCTCAGCTGGTTAGAGCGCCGCCCTGTCACGGCGGAGGTCGTGGGTTCGAATCCCATCCGGGTCGTTTAAACAGAATATTTCGTATGTGGGATCTTAGCTCAGCTGGGAGAGCATCTGCCTTACAAGCAGAGGGTCACAGGTTCGAGCCCTGTAGGTCCCATTCATTATGTAAAGTCCGAATGAGTAATTCGCCGATGTGGCTCAATTGGCAGAGCAGCTGATTTGTAATCAGCAGGTTATCGGTTCGAGTCCGATCATCGGCTTGCATGAATCAAATAAAACTAAATAGTAAATAATATGGATGGTTTCCCGAGTGGCCAAAGGGGACAGACTGTAAATCTGCTGCAAATTGCTTCGGTGGTTCGAATCCACCACCATCCACTAGATATACTTCTAATAAGGGAGTATGTCGAATATAATTTAATAACGCGGGGTGGAGCAGTCTGGAAGCTCGTCGGGCTCATAACCCGAAGGTCGCAGGTTCAAATCCTGCCCCCGCAATTTTTTGTGAGAACTTTAAGTGTACTTACAGATGGACATGCCCAGATAGCTCAGTTGGTAGAGCAGAGGACTGAAAATCCTCGTGTCGTTGGTTCGATTCCGACTTTGGGCATTATGGGATACTAGCTCAGGTGGTAGAGCACTTGACTTTTAATCAAGTTGTCCGGGGTTCGAGTCCCCGGTGTCTCAGTAAAATGAAGCCTTGAAACATAAATTGTTTCAAGGCTTTTTATTATCGGTTTGTTGCATTTTACGATATATTTATAACGTCTTATGAGAGTGTGAAAAGGAGGACTGTCAATGGAAGACAAGTACCAGGCTGAAATTAAAAAGAAACTGGCCGAGAGCGTGAACCGTGCATGGAAGATTATCAGTGTTTTCGTAATGGCGTTTCAATTTTTGATGCTGATACTGATGGCAGTCAAGCCGGGAGGACCGTTTAAGACGCAGAGGAGGACTGTTTACTGCTTTCTCTATTTGGTTTTGCTTTTGGTTACGGGAATTGCCATGATTCTGAACCAGAGATTTTGGAAGAGGGAAAATAAAAATTACCATCGTTATCTTAATGCGGAAATAGTTTATGCAGCATTTATCTGTTTTTGGGGATGCTGTGTTACCCTGAATGATCAGCTGGGGGGCAATGATTTAAGTGTATTTACATATACGATGCTGTCTGTGGCGGCACTCGGTTTTTTGGAGCCGGTGAAGGCAGTAGTTATTTTTATGTCGGCGTTTGTTTTTCTGAACTTATGTCTTCCGGGAATTCAGACTATTGAGAATAACATGTTCAGTAATATTATAAACAGCTTTTCCATAGCGGGCATTTCTACGGCAATTTCTTATACGCTTTACAGAAATAAGGTGATCGTTACGAAACAGGAAATGACGATTCGAAAGCAGTATGAGGAGATTACCAGGGTAAATGAAATTTTAAGCCGTCAGGCTATGGTTGATGAATTGACAGAGATGAATAACCGAAGATACATGGAATGGTTTATCGGTGAAAAAATTAAGATTCTGGAGGAGAAAACCGGTACAATTTCCTGCATGATGCTGGATATCGATTATTTCAAGCAGTTTAACGATCGGTATGGCCATATTTCAGGTGATATATGTCTGAAAAAGATTGCCGAGATGATTCGGGAATGCTGTCAGGATCAAAATGTGGCAGCGATCCGGTATGGTGGAGAGGAATTTTTTATCTGTCTGTTTCAGTGGGATCAGGATGAGGCAGTAGAGATGGCGGAGAAAATAAGAAAGAGAATTGCAGAATGCCGCTTTAAAATCAATGATGAAGAAGAAGGAGCGGTTACGATCAGCATTGGTGTGTATACATGGCATGGTGAAGGGAAGGTGCAGATGGACGATCTGATTCGTTTATCGGATAAGGCATTGTACCAGGCTAAGAAAAATGGAAGGAACAGAGTGGAGGTATTGTCATAAAAGATGAGCCAGAGAACCGGATTATCGGTTTTTTGGCTCATCTTCTTTTTCTGTGGTTTCGCGTCGGATTAAAATGGGAGTGATTGTTTTATGGACCGGTTCCTTCAGGGGAGCCGGTTTTCGCTTTTTACGCTCATTCATCTGGCTGACAAGGAGACTTACTGCTTCGTTGGCAATAAGGTCAATCTGCTGTCCTATTGTACTGATCGGGATAACCGCTTCCCGGGCAACCGGGGAGTCATCAAAACCAATGATATAATAGTCATCGGGCAGCCTGCCGTATTTGCGGACGATTAAATTTAACAGGATATTGGCATGGGTATCGTTGGATACAAAGATTCCTTTTCGCATTCCGGTATAGCTTGTCTCCAGCTCTTCTAATATGTCTTTTAAATACTGAAGAGAGGAATCATAGGTATTCTCTGTTCTGTGGCAGAAAATTTTATGGTTCATATTGTTTTCTCTGCAGAAATCCATAAATCCCTGAATTCTTCCATAGGCTGGAATATTCTCTGCAGTGGGCGTATTGATATGGATCAGTATGTCGCAGTGATGTCTGGCCAGAAGACTGGTGGCCTGGATGGCCCCCATATAATTATCGGTATTGATACTGGAGACGTACTGATCTTCCCGTTCAATGGTGACAATGGGAATCTGAAGATCTGCCAGCTCCCGGGAGGACAGTGTGTGGCTCAGGACGATGAGTCCCTCTATCTTATAGGCCAGAAGTTCCTGGATATATTGACGTTCCGTTTCAGCATTCTCATGGCCGATGAATACCAGAAATTTATATCCGTACGTCTCGTATGTAGAAAGAATCTGATTCAGCATTTCGGAGTAGTAATGCAGGTAAAGATTAGGTATCAGAATACCGACAAATTCTGTCTTGCCGTTGGCAAGGATGCGGGCGACCTTGTTTTCTTTATAGTTAAGCTTTACCAGAGCGTCGGATATAATCTGCTGGTTCTCCAGCGTGAGAGAGTCTGGATTATTAAAGTATCTGGATATCGTTGTTTTGGAAAAATGAGTGTATTGTGCAATATCGTCGAAGGTTATATTCTTTTTCTGTGCCATCCTGATGCCTCTTTTCAATTTGTAAGGTGTATGTTCCGCTTTTAGTATAGCAAAAATAGAATAATGGTTCAAGAGTAATCGGTTAAGTAACCGGTTTTGTTAAGATCATACAAATTATAAGGCTGTAAATAGGCAAATTCACGAAAAGTCATTTAATTATTGACATAATGACGAAAGAGATGTTATGATTAAAACATAAAGTAACCGGTTACTTAACCGGTTATATAGAGAGTGATATCGGATGGTATAGGAGAACAATGATAAAGGAGGAATGAGGATGATGAAAAGTATTGGTACGAAGGCCATTAAAGTTACGGTTCTGATGGCGGCAGCGGTCCTGATGCTGACAGGATGCAGATTTGGGTTTGCCAGCGATCCGGATGATCCGAACGAGGTGGTACAGGAAGAGCCGATTGATACGTCGGTGGATACGTTTGAGTATGATGCTTCTCTTTCCGGTACGAAGATTACGCTTTTGAATTCCAAGGCG
Source organism: Hungatella sp. SL.1.14 (assembly GCF_024460495.1). Lineage (NCBI taxonomy): Bacteria > Bacillati > Bacillota > Clostridia > Lachnospirales > Lachnospiraceae > Hungatella > Hungatella sp. SL.1.14. Next base: position 3,667 of record NZ_JANFYJ010000025.1, read on the forward strand.
GAGATTCAGGTGGCTTTGACGAAGATGGCGGAAGAGTATGAGAAGAAATCGGGAGTACATGTGGAGGTCATGCCGGTTACGGATGGGGACTCTCCTTATACCAGGGTGGTCAGTATGTACAATTCAGGAACGCCGCCTACCATGGCTATTCTGGATACCACTGATGTCATTGCTCTGGCGGAGGAAAAAGCGGTTGATCTGACGGGAGAGCCCTGGACCGCGGAAGCGGAGGGTTATCTGACAGAGGTGAATGGAAAGATATATAGCTTCCCGCTCTGTATTGAGGGACGGGGACTTATTTATAATCGTTCGGTGATTGAAGAAACACTGGGCAGGGAATTCGATCCTTTATCTGTTACGACCCTGGATGAGTTTACGGCACTTCTGGATCAGCTGACGGAGGCGGGCATGAAACGTCCTGTATCTGTGGCAAAGGAAGACTGGTCTCTGGGAGCGCACCAGCTTCAGTACATCTACGAGACGTATAATGGAACTTCTGAGGGAGCGCAGGAGGTTATCGAGAAGATTAAGGAAGGGACACTGGATTTAAATTCTTATGACCGCATGAATCAGTTTTTAAATATGTTTGATGTCTTAAGGGAGTATAACGTGGCAAAAAAAGATCCGCTGGGGGCCGATTATGATGAGATGGCTATTGATCTGGTGGATGGAAAGACTGCTTTCTGGTTTAATGGCAACTGGGCATGGCCCAATCTTTCGGAGGCCGGTGCGGAGAATTCAGATGAGTATGGCTTCCTTCCATACTTTTTGAATCATGATCCAGGGGATTTTGCCAATCAGCAGATCCAGGCGTCTCCGTCTAAACAGATTATGATAGATGGACGGATTGTCTCAGATCAGGAGAGGGCGGCGGCCAGGGAGTTTTTAAACTGGATTGTATTTAGTGAGATCGGTCAGCAGATGATTGTAAAGACGTGTAATCTGATCCCGCCATTTCAGAATAATCCTTACGAGCCTGCGGATCCGCTGAGCCGGGATATCTACAACCGGGTCCATGAAGAGAGAGCATTTAACGCATCTGCGATCGTTCCAAATGACCACTGGGCGGTTCTGGGAGCATCCATGCAGAAGTACCTGGCGGGCAGAAGCAGCCGGGAAGAATTGATTCAGTCGATCGAGAACTATTGGGAAGAACAGAGATAGGAGAGAGGTGTCCAGGATGAAATCAAAGAGTAAAGGGAAAGATTTCTGTATTTTTGCATTGCCCGGATTATTCTGTTTTTTTGCAGTCGTGATTGTTCCGTTTATCTACGGTGTCTATTTGACAATGACGGACTGGAACGGCGTTTCGGATGTGAAAAATTTTATCGGTCTGAAAAATTTTGCCGGGGTTATGAAGGACGGACAGTTCTGGTCATCTCTGCTCCTGACCTTTAAGTATGTGATCGTAGTGGTGGTGTTTGTAAATGTGCTGGCGTTTATGATCGCCTATCTGCTGACCAGAGGGATTAAGGGACAGAACTTTTTCCGGGCTGGATTTTTTACACCGAATCTGATCGGAGGCATCGTTCTGGGGTATATCTGGCAGTTCGTATTTTCAAGAGTCTTTGTGGGAATCGGTGATGCTACGGGCTGGGGGCTGTTTGAGGCGTCGTGGCTGTCAGAACCGACGAAGGCATTTATCGCACTGGTGATTGTTACGGTGTGGCAGCTGTCCGGGTATATGATTCTGATCTATGTGGCCGGATTTATGGGGCTGAGTGATGATGTGATGGAAGCTGCTACGATTGACGGCGCTTCTGGCTGGACGAAGATGAAGAGTATTATCCTGCCCCTTATGATGTCCTCCATTACGATATGCCTGTTTCTGACGCTGTCCAGAGCTTTTATGGTATATGATGTAAACCTTTCTTTGACGGCGGGAGCGCCCTATGGGACGACGGAGATGGCGGCCATGCATGTATATGAAAAGGCATTTACATCGAGGAGATTTGGCGTGGGCCAGGCGGAGGCGCTGATTCTGTTCGTGATTGTGGCCTGTATCAGCGGAATTCAGGTTTATTTAACCAAGAAGAAGGAGGTGGAAGCATAATGGCAGGAGAGAAGGCAGGAAGCGGTAAAAAGAGAAAAAAAACAGATCTTGTGGCTACAGCAGGATTGATTGTTATATTTATTCTTTACATGTTCCCATTCTACATGGTGGTGATCAATTCCCTGAAACAGAAACGGGATATTATCAAGAGCCCATTTTCCTGGCTGTATACGATTAAAGGGCTGTCGTTTGATAACTTCGTGAAGGCTTTTGTTCAGATGGATTTTTTAAACGCGTTTAAGAATTCCTTGATTGTAACGGTATTTGCAACGGCACTCGTTACACTTCTGGCGGCTATGCTGGCCTATTATATTGTGCGGAATAACAATGCGGTTTCCAGGACTGCCTTTGTTTTGATGGTGGCTTCTATGATTATTCCGTTCCAGGCGATTATGATTCCTCTGGTGAGTATCTATGGCGGCAAGCTGAATGTGCTGAACCACAGAAGCACGCTGGTGTTTATGCATACGGGTTTTTCCATGGCAATGTCTGTGTTTATGTTCCATGGATTTATTAAGGGAAATGTTCCGGTTGCACTGGAGGAGGCCGCTAATATTGATGGCTGTACCCATGCTCAGACATTTTTCCGAATTGTTTTTCCACTGCTGAAACCGATTATTTCCACAATGGTAATCTTAAATTCACTGGCGTTCTGGAATGATTTCCTGTTGCCGTCGCTGGTGCTGTCGGATAAGAAGCTGCTGACTCTGCCTCTTTCCACATACAGCTTTTACGGCACGTATTCGGCAGATTACGGGACGATCATGGCTGGGCTGCTGTTGTGTGTGATACCGGTGTTAATCCTGTATATCGCCCTTCAGAAGCAGATTATCAGCGGTGTGGTGGCCGGAGCGGTAAAATAAGCCGGGAGAGACGGGGCCTGTGTCGGAACACAGTCCGGCGCAGTAATGACAGAAGGAGAGGCTGCATACGATGACTGAAAATACAATACATATAAAAGCGCCGGGATGCTGGATGAATGATCCCAATGGATTTATTTATTACAGGGGAAAGTACCATATGTTTTACCAGTGTTTTCCTTTTGATACCAGATGGGGAAGAATGCACTGGGGGCACGCGGTGAGCGAGGATCTGGTGCACTGGGAGCATAAGGGAATCGCATTGTTTCCGAGCAAACACGGGGACCGGGACGGATGCTTTTCCGGAAGCGCGGTGGAGCATGAGGGAATGCTGTATTTGTACTATACCGGCGTCCGTTATCTGGAAGAGGATCCGGAGGATACGAATCTCTGCCTGAATGAGAAGTTTGTCTCGGCACAGATGATGATTACGTCAGAGGATGGCGTTCATTTTGACAATATAAGGGATAAAAGAGAGATCATCGCACCTTTGGAGGACAGGGAAAGGGGAGACGCTGCCCACACGAGGGATCCCAAGGTATGGCGGGGATCAGATGCCTGGTATATGGTGTTGGGAACCCATGGAAGCGACTCAAATGGCAGGCTGCTTTTTTACCGCAGTGCCGATCTGGAAAACTGGTCATATGTGAATGCGGTGTCGAAAAGCGGTTTGGGATGGATGTGGGAATGTCCTGACTATTATGAGACAAAGGGCGGAAAGGTTCTGTCATTTTCACCTATGGGATTTTTGAAGGACGGGTACCGGGAAGAGAATCAGAATATCTGCATGGTGGTGGATTTTGAGGAAGAAAGCTGTACCATGAGGATGCCGGAACAATATCAGTTTCTGGATTATGGCCTGAATCTCTATGCGGCACAGAGTACGGTGGATGAGGATGGACGGAGAGTGATGGCTGCATGGGTCCGTATGCCGGAAGCAGCGGATGGGGAATGGATTGGTATGATGTGCAGCCCCAGAGTGGCAGAAGTGGAAGACGGCCATATTTATTTTCGGATGCATCCGGCAGTGAGAGGGGCTTATACCAGGAAAATTGACCGGCCGGATGAGGCTGCCGAAGCAGGGTATCTGATTGCAGCGGACTTAGAGGAGGGCGATCGGATTGAGATCGGCGGATACCTGATTTACCGAAAGGGAAACAGGATCTGTACGGACCGAAGCCTGACTGCGGGAAATGACAGGGATGGCAGAATGCAGTTTGAGACGCCGGAGATTAAAAATGGCGGTCATGTGGAGATTCTGGTGGATGCGAATCTGATTGAGGTTTTTGTAAATGATGGTGAGTACGTTATTTCAAATGTGGTATATGGAGTTGGAAATGAGATATTGACGGCAAATAAGATAAAGTTATATACAATCAGGGAGATAGGGTGAAATGGATTATTGTAAGGAATATGAGGCACGGTTTAATCAATATTATGATGAATTGAAATGGCTGTACTGCGAGTTATATAAGAATCAGGATGAGGCGCTGGAACTGCTGTGCGGACAGATGTACCGGTTTTATACAGAGAGGAAGGCGGCTCTTAAGAGGATGGACCGGGAACGGGCGAAGAACCCGCAGTGGTATAAAGGAAACCGGATGGTCGGTATGATGATGTATACAGATGCCTTTGCAGGGGACTTGAAGGGGGTTTTAAAGCATCTGAATTATATTGAGGAGTGTGGGGTCAATTATCTGCACCTGATGCCGCTTCTGGATACACCGGAGGGAAGGAGCGACGGCGGATACGCTGTTTCTGATTTTCGGAAGGTGAGGCCCGATCTGGGAACGATGGAGGATTTAGAGTGTCTGGCTGCGGAGTGTCATAAGCGGGATGTGAGCATCTGCCTCGACTTTGTGATGAATCACACATCGGAGGATCACGAATGGGCAAGAAAGGCGAGGATGGGGGATCCGGAATACCAGAGCCGGTACTTCTTTTACGATAATTACGATCTCCCGGCGCAGTTTGAGAGGACGGTTCCGGAGGTATTTCCGACTACGGCTCCGGGGAATTTTACCTGGGTAGCAGATGCAGGGAAATACGTAATGACTACATTTTATCCCTATCAGTGGGATTTGAATTACTGGAATCCAGTTGTCTTAAACGAGATGGTCGGCAATATGCTGAATCTGGTGAACCGGGGGATTGACGTGATCCGCATTGATGCAGTTCCCTACATCTGGAAGCAGCTTGGCACAAACTGCAGGAATCTGCCGCAGGTGCACAGCATTGTGCGGATTATGAGAATTATCTGTGAGATTGTGTGTCCCGGGGTTCTTTTACTTGGAGAGGTGGTGATGGAACCGGATAAGGTGGTTCCGTATTTCGGCAGCGTGGAGAAGCCGGAGTGCCATATGCTTTATAATGTGACAACCATGGCGGCCACATGGAACAGCGTGGCTACAAAGGATATCAGGCTGCTTCGCCAGCAGATGAATGTGGTGAGCAGTCTGCCGAAGGATTACGTTTTCTTAAATTATCTGCGCTGTCATGATGATATCGGATGGGGGCTTGATTATCCGTGGCTCAAACAGTTTGGGATTGATGAGGTCAGCCATAAAAAGTATTTGAATGATTTCCTGACGGGGCAGTATCCGGGATCTTTTGGACGGGGAGAATTATACAATTCGGATCCTGAGTCAGGGGATGCAAGGTTATGCGGAACGACGGCGTCATTATGCGGGATAGAAAAAGCAGCGTACGAGAGGGATGAGGAAGCCCTTAAAAAGGCGGTAAGGCTGGATCTGATGCTTCATGCATACATGCTGTCGCAGTCGGGGATTCCGGTGATCTACAGCGGCGATGAGATCGGTCAGGAGAATGATTATACTTACCATGAGAATCCGAAAAAATGGGATGATTCCAGATATCTGCACCGGGGCAGTTTCCGTTGGGATCTTGAGAAGAAACGCAGCGTAAAGGGCAGCCTTCAGGAAACGATTTTTGAAGGGATTAAGAAACTGGAGTCAATCCGGGCACAGTTTCCTGTGTTCTGTACGGATGCTGAAGTGTGGACCATTGATACGTGGGATGACGCTGTTCTGGGGCTTGTGAGGAGGTCTGGGGAGGAAAAGCTGATTGCCCTGTTTAATTTCAGTGAATTCGATAAAGTCGCATGGATCAACGAGGAGGATGGGATGTATAAGGATCTGATCTCGGGGCGGAGGATGGAAGCGAAAGGGGTGCAAATACCGGCTTATGGCGTTTACTGGCTCATGAGGGAAAAATGGGATGAGAAGGATACGGCCGTGGAACACGGAGAAAAATCAGTTTAAATAATAATTACAGTAAAAAAGGATCTGGAGACTTCGCGTCCCGGATCCTTTTGACTATTCGTCAAATTCTACAATCACATAGTAACCTCTGTCATTATGCTTTACTTCTTTTACGATTCCATGGTCGGACTTGATGCGGTCGCGGCCGGTATAGCAGCCGGACATGGCGACCGCCGGGTCGATGATATAGCTGTAACTGCTGGTTCCTTCTCTTTCGATTATGGATACTTCATCGCCTGCCTTGACAAGTCCCGGGCGTTCCATCTTAAATTCTATCGTTCTCATGATAACTTTTCTCCTTTTTATCCCTGTGAGGGTTGATCTCGTTATCTATTATAAGACGAGGGTCAAAAAAAGTAAAGAAAGGAAAAACGAAAGAAAATCTTACATTTTATTATAATACAATATTAAATTATTGAATATCAATAAATAAATATTGAAAATTGATATAGACTATGGTATGTTACAGGAAAGAGCAGTATTGGATGATAAGAAGGAGGTTTGAAATATGAGTGAGATGAATTCGATGAATTCGGTGGAGCCGATGAGTTCCATGGAGCCGGTTCCGGCATGGAAGAAGGGAAAACAGGAGGTAATGACACAGCAGTTTTTATTGTTTATGGGAGCGGCCCTTGGATTTGGAATACTGTATACCTTTTGTATGTATCAGAATCCCAATGGGATTACGTATCCTGTTATGATTGTGGGTGTTTACGGTGTGCTGTTCTGGATGCTGAAACGGCTCTCCATCGAATGGAAGCGGGGCTCATGGTTTTTGGCATCTGCAGCGGTTTTGCTGGGAATTGCGGCCTGCAGGACTGCTGATTCCCTGCTTATTATGATGATTAAGACCGCAGAATTTCTGCTGGCGGTTATCTTTGTAATGCACCAGTTTTATGATGACAGGGAGTGGAGTATCGGAAAGTATTTGTCTTCAATGGCAGTCTACCTCTGCTGTGTGATTGCAGCCGCAGTCTATCCGTTTTTTCAGGGAAAAGAATTTTTCAGGAAGGCAAATTTAAAGAAGTATAAGACAGTTTCTAAGGTGGCTCTGGGGCTGGCAGCGGCTCTGCCGATTCTGTTGGCAGCCGGAATGCTGCTGGGGCAGGCGGATGCGGTGTTTGGTGCTATTGTTGTTCATTGGCTGGAAAAGATTCTGAATGTATGGACCATTCTTATTATGATAGTCATGACGGCATTTGGGACTTTTGGCGTTTACTGTCTGATCTGTGGAGCGTGCATGGATCAGATATCCGGTGAAGAAAAGATGGTGAGAACTCATGAGCCGGTTACTGCTGTCACCTGTATGAGCGCGATTGCACTGCTGTATCTGTTTTTTTGCGGAATACAGGTTATTTACCTTTTTCTTGGGAAAGGAAGTCTGCCGGAGGGCGTGACATACTCTTCCTATGCGAGACAGGGATTTTTTCAGCTGTTGTTCGTGGCGGTTATGAATCTGGTCATGGTGCTTATGAATCTTAAATTTTTTAGGAAGAGCCGTTTGCTGAATGGTGTGTTGACTGTGATCTGCGGATGCACCTATGTGATGATCGCATCTGCGGCGTACCGGATGATTCTGTATGTCCGGGAGTATCACCTGACGTATCTGCGGGTTCTCGTGCTGTGGTTTCTGCTTTTACTGGCGTGTCTGATGGCCGGAGTGGTAATTTTAATCTATAAGAACAGATTTCCGCTGTTTAGCTGGTGTCTCGTGCTGATATCCGTATTTTTTGTGGGGTTTTCATTTATGAGGCCGGAGCGGGTCATTGCAGAGTATAATGTGAATCATGTGAAGGAATGGAGTGACAGCGATTTTCAGTATATGACACAGGTACTTTCGGCAGATGCGGTACCGGTAGTGTTTAAAGCGCTGGAGGATGATGCCGTTTTGGAGCGGTTTTATTCCGGTGGGAAAAAGGAGTTTTTAGTGGAGTATTATGACTGGGCGGTCTCAAGAAACTACCAGGTGCGTTCCTCAGATTTCAGAACATGGAATCTTTCCTTTGAAAAGGCGGAACAGTCTTTTAGAAATGAGGGAATGGGAATTTGACATTTTATCTTCAATCTGCTAATCTGGAAGAAAATTATCTGGAGGATGAAGATGGAAAAGGATCTGTTGAGCCGATTAATCGAATATGGAAAGTCTGACGTCTATCCGTTTCATATGCCGGGACATAAGAGGCGGACGGATGGCGGATTTACAGAGAATTTTCCCAATCCGTTTTCAGTGGATATAACGGAGATCGACGGGTTTGACAATCTTCATCATCCGGAGGGGATTTTGAAGGAATCCATGGAATGGGCAGGGAATGTCTATGGGGCTGACAGGACGTATTATCTGGTGAATGGAAGCAGCTGCGGAATTTTGAGTGCAATATGCGGTTCTGTTTCCCATGGAGGGACCATCCTCATGAGCCGGAACTGCCATAAATCGGCGTATCATGGCGTTTTTTTCAGTCACTTAAAGGCGGAATATATTTATCCACAGACGATTACGGGATTTGGTATCCAGGGTGGATTAGCGCCGGAGGATGTCAGACGGATGTTGATAAACCATCCGGAGACGGAGGCCGTGCTGGTGGTGTCGCCAACGTATGATGGAATTGTCTCGGATATTGAAGCAATTGCAGGTATTGTCCATGAGAGAGGAATTCCTTTGATTGTGGACGAGGCCCACGGGGCGCATTTTCCTTTTGGGAAGGAAGCGGGATTTCCTGTTTCGGCGCTGGGGCTTGGTGCGGATGTGGTGATACAGAGTTTACACAAGACGCTGCCATCCCTGACTCAGACTGCAGTTATGCATGTAAAAGCGGGCTTTGCGGATTTAGACAGGATTGACCGGTATGTCCACATGTTTCAGAGCAGCAGTCCGTCGTATGTGCTGATGGCTTCCATTGAAAATTGTATCCGGTGGATGGATGAAGCGGGGAGACATGAGATGATGGCTTTTGGCGGCAGACTGGAGCGTATTCGGCAGCAGCTTATGGAGATGGAGTGTCTGACCCTTGTTGACGGTGTGAAAGGCCGGTGCCATGTTTTTGATGTGGACCGGTCTAAAATTGTGGTTTCTGTAGGGAAAAGCGGTCTGACCGGTCCGGAGCTTCAAGAACGGCTTCGGAGAGAGTACCGGCTGGAGATGGAGATGTGCGGGCCGGATTATGTGACGGCGATTACAACGGTGGCTGACACGGATGAAGGGCTGGAACGATTGTGCAGGGCGTTTATGGAGATTGATCTTGATCGGAAGCGGTCTGCGGAGGGCTGTGAGAATTCTGCCGGAAGCTGTGTGGGGAAAAACGGGGATAATGCCGGGGAAAGAAGCAGTGGAATTGTGGATAACGGGATGGAAAAGGAACGTGTTTGTGGATGGCCGGAGATTGCCATGACGATTGCCCAGGCGATGGACGCTCCGGGACAGCCTGTTCCGCTCGATGATTGTGAGGGGCTGGTTTCTAAAGAGTTTATCTATATCTATCCGCCGGGAATACCGATTGTGGCGCCGGGGGAAGTATTAAAACCGGAGCTGGTGGATGAGATCCGGAAGTATAAGCGGAAGGGGCTTCCTGTTCAGGGGACCGCGGACCCGGAGGTGGAAGCGGTTCTGACTGTGGCAGATCGGGGAAATATGGTGAATGAAACAGGGAAAATTGAGGGATAGAGCATGGGAAAGATATTTTATGTGATGGGAAAAAGTGCATCCGGTAAGGATACAATATATAAAGAACTGCGGGAACGGATTCCGGAATTAAAGACGGTGGTCCTTTATACAACGAGGCCGATCCGGGACGGGGAGACGGAGGGGGTGGAATACCATTTTACGACGGCTGAACGGCTTGGTGATTTTCGCAGGGAGAAAAGGCTGATTGAGGAACGGACGTATCAGACGGTGTATGGGCCGTGGAGTTATTTTACGGTGGATGACGGGCAGATCTGTCTGGATAAGAAGGATTCTTATCTGATGATCGGGACGCTGGAATCTTATGAGAAGATGAGAGGATATTTCGGTGAAAATGGGCTTGTGCCCGTCTATATCGAGGTGGATGACGGTGTGCGGCTGGAACGGGCGCTGCAGCGGGAGAAGGGACAGAAGGAGCCGAAGTATAAAGAACTTTGCCGAAGGTTTCTGGCGGATGAAGAAGATTTTAAGGAAGAGAATCTGACGAGATGCGGGATTAGAAGAAGATACAGGAATGATGATCTGGATGTGTGCATAGAGGAGATTTGCCGGGATATAAGGGCGGTTACAGGAACGTAGAGTACGAAAGGGAGGATGGAGAGGAAAAGTATGGGAAGTATGTTTATGAGGTATCCGGGAGGAAAAAAGAAGGCGCTTACTTTAAGCTACGATGACGGGGTGGAGCAGGATATCCGCCTGATTGAACTTATGATGAAGAACGGTTTAAAAGGGACCTTTAATTTAAACAGCGGGCTTTATGCAGAAGAGGGAACGGTATATCCACCCGGAACGGTACACAGGAGAATGACGGAGAAGATGGCGACGGAGGTCTACGGAAGCAGCGGTATGGAAGTAGCTGTTCACGGGCTGACGCATCCGTTTCTGGAGCAGCTGCCGGTAAATCTCTGCACGGCGGAGGTGATAAAAGACAGGGAGAATTTGGAGAAGCAGTTTCAAACGATCGTAAGGGGTATGGCATATCCCTTCGGAACTACCAGTGATATGGTGGTAAATACGCTTATGCAGGCGGGGATTGCCTATGCCAGAACGACGGTTTCAACAGGGGATTTCAGGCTTCCCTCTGACTGGCTCCGCCTGACGGCCACATGTCACCATAAGGACGGGAGGCTTAAGGAACTGGCGAAAAAGTTCGTGGAAGATACGCCGAAATACGGTTCCTGGCTGTTTTATCTATGGGGGCACAGCTACGAGTTTGAGGCGGATGAGAACTGGGATGTAATTGAGGAGTTTGCTGCGTATACCGGAAACAGGGATGAGATCTGGTATGCAACGAATCTGGAATTATATGATTATGTGACAGCCTATGACAGACTGCTGTTCAGTGTGGATGGGCTGACTGCATATAATCCAACCAGTACAGATGTTTATTTTGATAAAGATGACAACTCCTACTGCTTAAAGGCGGGAGAGAGGAAGCTCCTGTCCGGGACATGAAGGAGTGGTAAAAGGGCTGCGGGCTGTGAGGCGCCGGGCTGGCAGTAAACAGCAACTCCTGCTTCCCGCTTATGGGAATTCCCAGCACTTATTTCTTGTGAGTATGTATTTTATATGCTATAATAAATCGTATATTTTCTGATATTTACGGTCCATAAGCTGTATGGACGGCAGATAATTGCGATTAAGCAGATGCGAGACGGAGGTGCCCCATGCCGGGATTTAATGATATTATCGGTCATGAGATGATAAAAGAGCATTTTAAGAAGGCGATAGAGACGAATCACGTATCTCATGCGTATATTCTGACAGGTGAGGCGGGAATGGGGCGTAAATCGCTGGCAAACGCATTTGCCATGACGCTTCTCTGTGAGAAAGGGAAGAAAGAACCGTGTATGCAGTGTCATGCATGCAAACAGGTAATGAGCGGCAGCCACCCGGATTTGATTTTTGTAAGTCATGAGAAACCGAACAGCATCGGCGTTGACGATATCAGGGAACAGATCAATGATACGATTATGATACGGCCTTACAGCAGCTACTATAAGATTTACATTGTGGATGAGGCGGAAAAGATGACGGCGCAGGCGCAGAACGCGCTGCTTAAGACCATCGAGGAGCCGCCGTCCTATGCGATTATCATGCTGCTGACGACGAATCAGGAGGCATTTCTTCCAACCATATTATCCCGATGTGTGCAGTTAAAGCTTAAGCCGCTTCAGGACAGTGTTGTGAAGACGTATCTGATGGAATCCCAGGGTATTTCCGAGGTGAAGGCGGAGATCTACGCCGCGTTTGCAAGGGGGAACTTAGGGAAAGCCATTCATCTGGCATCCTCAGAGGATTTTCAGCTGATGTATACGGAGCTTCTTCATATGCTGAAGCATCTGAAAGATATGGATATTACAGAGCTTTTGGACTATATTAAGAAGTTAAAGGACGAGAATCTGGATATTTATGAATGCCTTGATTTTATGCAGCTGTGGTATCGGGATGTGTTGATGTATAAGGTGACACAGGATATTAATCTCCTGGTGTTTAAGGAAGAATATAATACAATTAAGGAAATGAGCGCCGCCTGCGCCTACGATGGAGTTGAGAAGATTCTTCAGTCTATTGACAAGGCAGGAATACGGCTGAATGCCAATGTTAACATGGAACTGGCCATGGAGCTCATGTTACTGGTAATGAAGGAGAACTGATAGATGATAAAAGTGATTGGTGTAAGATTCCGCAATGCGGGTAAAATCTATTATTTCGATCCGGCCGGCAGAGAGATTCATACGGGTGACCATGTGATCGTGGAGACGGCAAGAGGGATTGAATACGGTTATGTGGTGCTGGGAAGCAGAGAGGTGCCGGATGACAAGGTTGTTCAGCCGCTTAAGTCTGTAATCCGGATGGCATCGAAGGAAGACGAGGAAGTGGAGTTAAAGAACCACGAGAAGGAAAAGGAAGCGTTCCGTATCTGTAAGGAAAAGATCAGAAAACACGGACTTCAGATGAAGCTGATCGATGCGGAATATACCTTTGACAATAACAAGGTGCTGTTTTATTTTACTGCGGATGGAAGAATCGATTTCCGTGAACTGGTAAAGGATCTGGCATCGGTATTTAAGACCAGAATTGAGCTCCGTCAGGTCGGCGTCAGGGACGAGACGAAGATTGTGGGAGGAATCGGTATCTGTGGAAGACCGCTGTGCTGTCACTCTTACTTATCGGAGTTTATACCTGTTTCGATTAAGATGGCAAAGGAACAGAATTTATCGTTGAATCCCACGAAGATATCCGGTGTCTGCGGCAGGCTTATGTGTTGTCTGAAGAATGAGGAAGAGACGTATGAGGAATTAAACAGCAAGCTTCCCAATGTAGGCGATTACGTGACTACAGACGACGGTCTGAAGGGCGAAGTTCATTCAGTCAGCGTACTTCGCCAGCTGGTGAAGGTCATCGTTATCACAAAGGATGAGAAGGAAATCAGAGAATACCGTGTGGATCAGCTGAAGTTTAAACCGAGGCGGCGCAAGGATAAAGGCTCTGTAGCGGATGCGGAGCTGAAGGCTCTGGAGGCCCTGGAGAAAAAGGAAGGGAAATCCAAGTTAGATGATAATTGAGCTAAAAAGTGATGAACGGCTTGATGATTTACAGAGGAATGGTTATCAGATCATTCAGAAGAAGAACGGGTTCTGTTTTGGTATGGATGCAGTGCTTTTGTCAGGCTTTGCGAGGGTGAAGCAAGGGGAGAAGGCCATTGATCTGGGAACCGGAACAGGGATTATCCCGATTCTTCTGGAAGCGAAATATGAAGGCGAATATTATACGGGGCTGGAGATTCAGGATGAGATGGCGGACATGGCCGCGCGCAGTGTGGCGCTCAATCACTTAGAAGAGAAGGTCTCGATCGTAAAAGGCGATATCAAGGAAGCCAGCCGGTTGTTTGGTGCGGCTTCCTTTGACGTGGTGACATCGAATCCGCCCTATATGAACGATGCCCATGGACTGAAAAATCCGGACCTGCCAAAGGCGATTTCCCGGCATGAAGTGCTCTGCACACTGGATGATGTGACGAGGGAGGCCGCGAGACTGCTGCGGCCGGGCGGGAGATTTTATATGGTGCACAGGCCGCACCGGTTGATTGAGATTATTACCGCACTTACGAAGTATAAGCTGGAGCCGAAGCGGATGAAGATGGTTCATCCGTTTGTGGAGAAGGATGCCAATATGGTTCTGATCGAGGCTGTACGTGGAGGAAAATCCATGATTAAGGTGGAGGCGCCGATTGTGGTTTATCAGGAGCCGGGGGTATATACGCAGGAGATTTATGACATTTATGGGTATTGAAGGGCTGGATTAGTGGGGCTGGTAAAGCTATTATAATGGAAAAGTTGGTTAAGCAGATGGAAAATCAGAAAACAGGAAAGCTGTATTTATGTGCGACGCCCATTGGTAATTTAGATGATATTACTTTACGGGTTTTGAATACATTAAAGGAAGTGGATTTGATTGCGGCGGAGGACACCCGGCACAGCATTAAGCTGTTAAACCACTTTCATATTAAGACGCCTATGACAAGTTATCATGAATATAATAAAGTGGACAAGGCTAAGTATCTGGTGGAGCAGATGAAAAATGGGGTTTCGATTGCATTGATTACAGATGCGGGAACGCCCGGGATCTCTGATCCAGGCGAAGAACTGGTGAGACAGTGCTATGAGGCGGGAGTACCGCTTACATCTCTGCCCGGGCCAGCGGCCTGTATCACGGCTCTGACGATATCGGGACTGGCTACAAGGCGTTTCTGCTTTGAAGCATTCCTCCCTTCGGATAAGAAGGAAAAACAGTGGATTCTGGAGGAACTGAAACGGGAGACGAGAACCATTATTCTATATGAAGCGCCTCACCGGCTGGTCAGAACGCTGGAGGAGCTGAGGGAGGCCCTGGGAAACAGGAGAATTACGATATGCCGGGAATTGACGAAACGGTATGAAACGGCATTTCAGACTACGTTTGAAGAGGCACTGGCGGTCTATGAGACTGAGGAGCCGAGAGGCGAGTGCGTTGTTGTAATCGAAGGAAAGAGCATCAGTGAAATCAGGGAAGAGCGGATGAAAACGTTTGAGGAGATGTCTCTGGAAGAACATATGGAGTTGTATGAGAAACAGGGAATAGAGCGAAAAGAAGCCATGCGCATGGTGGCAAAGGACCGGGGAATCAGTAAAAGGGATGTTTATCAGCAGCTGATGAAGTAAAAGGGGATCATGGAACTGCTGGTTCCGTATAAAGGGCCGGATCGAGAAGATCCGGCTTTTCATATATTGGTCAGATGGTGTAATACCGTTGTATCTAGCGAAGCAGAGGAAGATATCCTGTCAGCTTATTCACGGTTTTTTTTGGTCCGCAGATTGCAATTCCGAGATAGGTAAATGATTTTTCCTCGGTGGCAGCGGCCTTATCGATAAATTCATCATAAGTCTTACAGCTCTGTGCCGTATCGGAGAAATCTACCACGGTCAGATCAGCGTATTCCGGACGGTAAAGCTGTTCCCTCAATTCCCGTATCTTCGCACCGTCAGCCTTCAAAACAGGTACCGGAAACTGAATGATTCCCCGGTGGGAGCAGCCGGTCTTGTCCGTGACGTCAGGTCCCACGGTATCCGGCATCTCTTTGCCAAGCGTGATTCCCATAATTCCGGCCGTGTTGGCGATCAGGCCGGCAGGGAGTGTCTCATCGATGACCATTACACATTTTTCATTCTGCAAATCCATTTGTATTACTTCCTTTTCTGTTTGTTGCTTTATTTTACCACTTGTCCGGCGAAATTTCTTGAACGATGTGGCATATTGCAGGATACAGAAAAGGGAGATTTCTTATCTGCAGTCAGGTGTCTCTCTTTTTCCGTAACAGCATTTCAGTTTTTCACTTTTTTCCAATCACGGAACCAGCCCCTCACCAGTTCGATATCCTCCTCACACAAGCCGGCCACATCTTCTTCTGTCATACCCCGTAAATACATATTTTTCGCCATAATCTGCTCCGCCTCTAATTTTCCTTCCAGTTTTCCTTCTATCCTTCCATCCTCAATCATTCCCCGTATCGCTTCGCACATGTTGATTTTTTCTCCTTTCTCTCTGTATGTTTCCTTTACTGCTTCCAGTTCCTTCGATCCGGACATCACGGTGATTACATCGTATGCATCTTCACTCAGCTGCTCAAAGCTTTCCCGGTGTCCAAACACATAACTGCGCTCTGCTTCCTTATCCCCGGAAAACCCTATAAACCCAAATACTTCCCGCAGATCGGTCTGAAAGAGATCGGTATCTTTAAAACGTCTGACCTCCAGAACATGCAGCCTGTAGTTGTTAAACAGATTCTTCAGACCTTCTGGTATCTCCTCAAAATTGATAAGCGAATACAAATCCCCTGCGCCATCCCACGGTTCTGCACCGTAGTACAGAACGATGGTAAAAATTGCGTTTAACCGGTCTTCTTTCCGAAAACCGCCGAGAAACTCCCCTCTCGACAGGCCCCTGGCCTTTCGATTCTTTTTCTGGATTCTCCGCATCTGTTCGTCGTATCCGGCGGCATCCTCGAGTATGACCCGGACCGGCATCCCATAATGAACCAGATCCTGATGCTCCAGAGCGATAACCGCAAAGTTCATCCCCATGACTACCCGCTTTACCGCATCACGGTATTTCTGGACTGCAAACCACTTTCTCACTGTCCCCAAAACACCGGTCACCAGGATATTTTTTTCTAAGATATCCGAGCCGGATACCACCTGTTCCCCGGAAAACACGTATCCGTTAATCAGATCCGCATATCTGTCCTCATCTTCAAAATATCTGGCCAGGGCAATATCCTTTTTCCCCATACACATGTACTCCCGCTTTCAATTTTACGCAGGAAGAGAAGAATTCCATACCATAATTATAGAGGGCATCTACGTAAAATACAAGTGTTGGAGCTCTTTTTACTCTTCCTTTTGTTATTATTTACTTTTAATAGTTTTGCTTTGTTTTGGATTCTATTGGCGAAGTGCCGGAATTATTTCAATCTACATTTTGAACCCATATATCATTCAAAATGACACAGCAGCTTTGCTGCTTTTTATCCGGTGCCGGATAGTCTTGACTTCATGTCAGTGGGGGATATATGTCCACCACTGCCGTTAAGTTTGTTTTTGGCGATTAAGCCCTCCAACTGTAGCGGTGGGGGAATCCTCGCTTATTTTGTTGAAAAAATTAGATAAAAAAATTAGATAAAAACGAAATAACTTCAGGGTGTAACTGAATACATCAATTTACAATATATAATACTTCATTTTAGAGTGAAAAGCAAGAGAAATTGATTTTTTTAACTAAAATAGCCTCTGCTTATGCCCGAAACCGGAACAGGAATGGCCGGGGAAAGCGCCAGAGCCAAAGTGGGCGGTGAGGTGCCGGGCTGGCCGGAAATAGTAGCAACCTGCAGCCACTACTCAAAAATTTTTCTTGACAAACGAATTGGGATTGTATAGAATTGGTTTGAATATCAAAATATTTGAAACGAAAAATATCAGAGACAGGTGAAAACCACGGGTTTTCCCATTTACCTGGATGTGTGTATCACAGCACGAATGGGGGAAATTATGACGACTAGAATTATAGGAACAGGTTCGGCTGTGCCGAAACAGGTGGTAACCAATGACGATCTGGCAAAGATCGTGGATACCAGCGATGAATGGATCAGGCCGAGAACCGGAATCCGGGAAAGACGGATTGCAGCGGCGGAATCGGGAACAACCGATCTGGCAGCAGAGGCGGCGAGAAGGGCGATTGAGCAGTCAGGGATAAAGCCCGAAGAGCTGGACATTATCGTACTTGCGACTTCCTCGGGTGACTGCTGTTTTCCAAATGGTGCCTGCGAGGTACAGGCCGCGGTCGGCGCGGTCAATGCGGTGGCGTTTGATATAAGTGCTGCGTGTTCGGGATTTGTTTTTGCATTAAACACGGTACATAGCTTTCTGTCTGCGGGGATCTACCGGACGGGGCTTGTGATCGGGGCGGATACACTCAGCAAACTGGTGGACTGGAATGACCGGAGCACCTGCGTTCTCTTCGGAGACGGGGCGGGAGCAGCTGTCGTAAGGGCAGAGGACACCGGAGTCATAGGGCTGACTATGGGTGCGGACGGAACGAAAGGCGATGTTTTAAAATGCGGCGGACGCACTACGGGAAATTTCCTGACAGGAAAGAAACCGGAATTAGGCTATATGTCCATGGATGGCCAGGAAGTTTTTAGATTTGCGGTTAAGACCGTACCGGAGGCGATCAAAAAGACACTTGCCGGAAGCGGAACCGAATTAGAGGAAATTAAATATTTTATTCTGCATCAGTCCAATTACCGGATTTCCGAATCCATAGCGAAAAGACTTAAATTACCGATGGATAAGTTTCCAGCGAATTTAGAGCGGTATGGTAATACTTCCGGAGCGTCGGTGCCCATCCTTTTAGATGAGCTGAACCGCGAAGGAAAATTGAAGCCGGGCGATAAATTGCTTTTAGCCGGTTTTGGTGCAGGGTTAACCTGGGGAACCACTCTTCTGGAGTGGTAATTAAAAAGACTAATACTTTGAAAATCAAAGTAATTAGATAAATATTAAAAAGATGAATGAAATAAAAGATGGAAAAGTGAAGAGGAGAATGAAACCATGTTAGAGAAGATGAAAGAGATTATCGCAGAGCAGTTAAATGTAGACGCAGAGGCCGTTACAGCAGAATCTTCCTTTAAAGAGGATTTAGGAGCAGATTCCCTGGACTTATTCGAACTTGTTATGGCATTGGAGGATGAGTACTCTGTAGAGATCCCTTCTGAAGATTTAGAGAAGCTGACAACTGTAGGTGCGGTTATGGACTATTTAAAAGCAAAGGGCGTGGAAGGCTGATGAAAACCAGAATAACGGAACTTTTAGGAATTAAACACCCGATTATTCAGGGTGGAATGGCCTGGGTTGCGGAACATCATCTGGCTGCTGCTGTATCGGAAGCCGACGGGCTGGGACTGATCGGCGGAGCCAATGCTCCGGCCGAAGTGGTCAGAGAAGAGATCCGCAAGGCGAAAGCGCTGACAGACAAGCCGATTGGCGTCAATGTCATGCTGCTGAGCCCTCATGCCGATGAGGTGGCAAAGGTTGTTGTGGAAGAAGGAATCGGTGTGGTAACCACCGGAGCCGGAAACCCGGAGAAGTATATTGAGATGTGGAAGGCTGCCGGAGTTAAAATTATTCCGGTTGTGGCTTCTGTGGCACTGGCTAAGAGAATGGAACGGTATGGCGCAGATGCGGTTGTAGCAGAAGGATGTGAATCCGGCGGCCATATCGGCGAGCAGACTACCATGACACTGGTGCCTCAGGTCGCGGATGCCGTTTCCATACCGGTTATCGCGGCAGGCGGAATCGGCGACGGACGCGGAATTGCGGCGGCATTTATGCTTGGCGCGGAGGCAGTACAGATCGGCACGAGATTTGTAGTTTCTGACGAGTCCATTGTACATGAGAATTATAAGCAGCGCATTATCAAGGCAAAGGACATCGATTCGGCGGTTACGGGACGTTCCCACGGCCATCCGGTCAGATGTTTAAGAAATCAGATGACCAGGGAATACGTAAAGCTGGAACAGGAAGGCAAGAGCTTCGAGGAACTGGAGTACTTAACTCTCGGAAAGCTGAGGGAGGCCGTACAGGAGGGCGATATCACAAACGGTACCGTCATGGCAGGCCAGATTGCAGGTATGATCAGCAAGACTCAGACCTGTAAGGAAATGATTGATGAGATGATGGAACAGGCAGAGAAACTGCTGAACCGCTAATTAAAAACGGCGGAACGGACATGGAAACTGCCGGTCAGGTAAGTAAAAATGATGGTACGGATCAGAAACTGCCGGACCAGCAATTGAAAAAAGGAGTTACGGATTATGAGCAAGACTGCATTTATTTTCCCGGGACAGGGTGCACAGTACTGTGGAATGGGCCAGGATTTTTACGAGAATACAAAGACTGGAAAAGCGATCTTTGACATGGCGTCAGAGCTGCTTGGATTTTCTGTGCCGGAGCTGTGCTTTGAGAAGAACGACAGGCTGGATATCACGGAATACACACAGGCCGCCATGGTAACTGCCAGCATCGCCATGATGCGTGTTCTGGAAGAGACAAAAGGCGTGAGGCCGGATGTGGCTGCAGGACTGAGCCTGGGAGAATACCCTGCACTTGCTGCCGCGGGCGTGATGAGCGACGCGGATGCGATCCGTACCGTAAGACAGAGAGGAATCCTCATGCAGGAGGCGGTTCCGGTGGGAATCGGAGCCATGGCCGCCATCCTGGCACTGGATGCATCTAAAATAGAAGAGGTATTAAGCGGTATTGACGATGTTTCCATCGCCAACTATAACTGTCCGGGCCAGATCGTCATATCGGGACGGAAAGAGGCAGTGGAAGAGGCTAATGCAAAGCTGCTGGAGGCGGGAGCAAAGCGTGCCGTCATGTTAAATGTCAGCGGACCATTTCATTCCGCCATGCTCGCGGAAGCCGGCAGAAAGCTGGGTGAGGTACTGGCCGGTGTGACGATCCATACTCCGGTTATTCCGTATGTCGCCAATGTTACGGCTCAGTACGTGACGAAGGCAGAGGATGTGAGACCGCTTTTAGAGAAGCAGGTGTCTTCCTCCGTCAGATGGCAGCAGAGCGTGGAAGCCATGCTGCAGAATGGAGTGGACACATTTATAGAAATCGGGCCGGGAAAGACACTGGCCGGGTTTATGAGAAAGATAACAAGAGATGTAAAAGTCATTAATATAGAAAAACTCGAAGATATTGGGAGGATGCCGGAATGTTAGAAGGAAAAACAGCTGTTGTGACCGGTGCCGGAAGAGGAATCGGGCGGGCGATCGCGCTTCGTCTGGCTGCGGAAGGCGCGACCGTCATTGTAAATTATAATGGTTCCGCGAAACGTGCGGAAGAGGTAGTAAATGAGATTACGGCAGGCGGGGGGAAAGCGGAAGCGATCCAGTGCAGCGTATCTGATTTCGAAAGCGTTGCGGCCATGATGGACGGCGTCATTAAGAAGTATGGCTCCATCGATATTCTGGTAAATAACGCCGGAATTACAAAGGATAACCTTCTGATGAAAATGTCGGAAGAGGATTTTGACGCAGTGATCGATACCAATTTGAAGGGCGTGTTTAACTGCATGAAGCATGTGGCATGGCAGATGATTAAGCAGAGAGGCGGCAGAATCATCAATATTTCTTCCGTTTCCGGTGTGCTCGGCAATGCGGGGCAGGCCAATTACTGTGCGGCCAAGGCCGGTGTGATCGGACTGACAAAATCCTTTGCCAGGGAAGTGGCCAGCAGGGGAATTACGGTGAATGCGGTGGCTCCAGGATTTATTGAGACGGAAATGACGGAGGTTCTGTCCGATGCGGTTAAGGCAGGAGCGACAGAACAGATCCCGATGAAACATTTTGGAACCACTGAGGATATTGCCGGTGCGGTAGCATTTTTGGCATCCGGTGCGGCTGGCTACATTACCGGACAGGTGATCTGCGTGGACGGCGGAATGGCGATGTAACGTAACTATTCGGCAGTGCGTCAGGTTGTACGGAAATGTGTGTTACAAGCTCGCATGTATAAGCACATTTCCGTACAATCTGACATAGGGCGGAACGCCCGAGCTTCTTGTTTTCATGTATTTTGAAAACAAGAAGATGCACGGTAGGGCGAGAGTTATAATGTAATAAGGAGAGAGCGATATGAAGACAAGAGTTGTAGTTACCGGTATGGGCGCAATTACACCGATCGGAAATGATGTAGAGAGTTTCTGGAACGGACTGAAAGAAAAAAAAGTGGGAATCGGACCGATTACCCAGTTTGATACAACGGATTACAAGGCAAAGCTTGCGGCCGAAGTAAAGGATTTTGATGCTAAGAACTATATGGACCCGAAGGCCGCAAAACGTATGGAGCGTTTCTCCCAGTTTGCAGTAGCGGCCTCAAAGGAAGCTTTGGAGAATTCCGGCATTGATATGGAACAGGAGGACCCGTACCGCGTAGGCGTCTGTCTGGGATCCGGTATCGGAAGTCTTCAGGCTATGGAACGGGAGCACAAAAAGCTTCTGGAAAAGGGGCCGGGCCGTGTGAATCCACTCCTGGTACCGATGATGATCTGCAATATGGCAGCAGGAAATGTGGCAATCCAGTTCGGATTAAAGGGAAAATGTTTTAACGTGGTAACGGCCTGTGCCACAGGAACTCATTCCATCGGTGAAGCATTCCGCTCCATTCAGTATGGGGAGGCGGACGTCATGGTTGCCGGAGGAACGGAAGCCAGTATTGCACCGATCGGCGTGGCTGGTTTTACCTCTCTGACTGCTCTCACTACGGTGACAGACCCGCTGCGCGCTTCCATTCCTTTCGATCAGGACAGAAGTGGTTTTGTTATGGGAGAGGGTGCCGGTGTTGTCGTTCTGGAGTCTTTAGAGCACGCTCTTGCAAGAAATGCGGCCATTTATGCTGAGGTGATCGGATACGGATCAACCTGTGACGCTTACCATATCACATCTCCTGCAGAGGACGGAAGCGGAGCTGCCAGAGCGATGGTGAATGCCATAAATGACGGCGGTATCAGACCGGAGGATGTGGATTATGTCAACGCACACGGAACCAGCACGCATCACAACGATTTATTTGAGACCATGGCAATCAAATCGGCGCTTGGAGACCATGCAAAACAGGTGAAGATCAACTCAACCAAGTCCATGATCGGCCATCTGCTGGGTGCTGCGGGCGGCGTGGAATTCATTGCCTGTGTGAAATCGATTCAGGATGGTTTTGTTCACGCAACGGCTGGCCTTGAGACGGAGGGAGAAGGCTGCGACTTAGACTACACGAAGGGCGAGGGCGTTTCCTGTGAAGTAAATGTGGCAATCAGCAACTCTCTTGGATTTGGCGGTCATAATGCCAGTATTTTAGTGAAGAAGTTCGAGCAGTAGGAGGCCGGATATGGAGATCAATGATATCATCAGACTGATGCAGGCGGTTTCAGAGAATGGCCTGACCAGCTTTAAAATAGAGGAAGGTAATTTAAAGCTTTCCATCAGGAAAGAAAAAGAACAGATTATAACCGTAGCGGGAAACAGCACGGTGCAGCAGATGGTACCGGCAGCAGGCGCGGCTTTGGAGATGGCAGCGCTTCCGGCAGCAGAGATTTTTGCATCGGCGGCAGCAGGCGGAAGTGAAGGTGCGCAGACTGCAGGAAGAACAACGGAGGCCATTGATTCTGATAAAATCGTGGCGTCACCGCTGGTTGGAACCTTTTATAATTCCTCTTCACCGGATGCCGAGCCGTTTGTCAAGGTTGGAGATACGGTAAAGAAGGGGCAGACCCTTGGAATCATCGAGGCCATGAAGCTGATGAACGAAATCGAGAGCGAGTATGACGGCGTTGTAGAAGCCATCCTCGTCTCCAATGAAAATGTGGTGGAATACGGCCAGCCGCTGTTCAGAATCCGGTAAAGGGGCATATAAGACCGTTACTGACAGGAAAGAAAAGTTGAAAAGAGGGAGCGTTATGTTAGGTATTAAGGAAATCGAGGAAATTATTCCTCACAGGCATCCGTTTTTGCTGGTAGACTGCATTGAAGAGCTGGAACCGGGTGTCCGTGCCGTGGGATATAAATGTGTTACGTTTGATGAACCGTATTTCCAGGGGCATTTTCCGCAGGAGCCGGTTATGCCGGGTGTACTGAGAATTGAGGCGCTGGCACAGGTAGGAGCAGTTGCTATCTTAAGTGAAGAGGCAAATAAGGGAAAACTGGTATTTTTTGGCGGAATCGACAAAGCGAAGTTCAAGTATAAAGTAGTTCCGGGCGACCGCATGCGTCTGGAATGTGAAATCATCAAGCGCAAGGGGCCGGTAGGCGTTGGCAGGGCTGTAGCAACGGTCGACGGTAAAATCGCCGCTTCCGCGGAACTGACATTTATGATTGGATAGGTGGACGTCATATGTTTGATAAAATATTGATCGCAAACCGCGGCGAGATCGCGGTGCGTATTATCCGGGCATGCCGGGAAATGGGAATCAAGACGGTAGCGGTCTATTCTGAAGCGGACCGTGATTGTCTGCATACGCTTCTGGCAGATGAGGCCATCTGCATCGGCCCGGCGCCATCCACCCAGAGTTACTTAAATATGGAGCGGATTCTGACTGCCACGGTGGCGATGAAGGCGGATGCCATCCATCCGGGATTTGGTTTCCTCTCGGAGAACGCCAGATTTGCGGAACTGTGTGAAAAATGCAATATTACATTTATCGGTCCATCCGCTGAGATTATCAATAAGATGGGCAATAAATCCGAGGCGAGAAAGACCATGATGGAAGCCGGAGTTCCGGTCGTTCCAGGCGGCAAGGAGGCTGTCCACGAAGTGGAGGAGGCCCGTCTCGTAGCGGAAAAAATCGGATATCCGGTGATGATCAAGGCATCGTCAGGCGGCGGAGGAAAGGGCATGCGTATCTCCAGAGGTCCGGAAGATTTCGATGCAAATTTCCAGAATGCCCAGATGGAGTCTGTTAAGGGATTTTCTGACGATACGATGTATATTGAAAAGTATATTGAGAAGCCAAGGCATATCGAGTTTCAGATTATGGCAGATAAGTATGGAAATGTCGTCCATTTGGGAGAACGTGACTGTTCCATTCAGAGACGCCACCAGAAGGTGCTGGAGGAATCTCCGTCCGCTGCCATTTCTGAAGAACTGCGGAAGCGGATGGGAGATACGGCGGTCCGTGCGGCAAAGGCTGTAGGTTATGAGAATGCCGGAACCATAGAATTTCTGCTGGATAAGCATAAGAACTTTTATTTCATGGAAATGAATACAAGAATCCAGGTGGAGCATCCGGTAACGGAGCTGGTATCTGGACTGGACTTGATAAAAGAGCAGATTCGTGTGGCGGCAGGAGAGCCGTTAAGTGTGTCCCAGGATGACATAAAACTCACAGGCCATGCCATCGAATGCAGAATTAATGCAGAAAATCCGGAAAAGAACTTTATGCCGTGTCCCGGACTGATTACGAATGTCCACGTACCGGGAGGCAATGGAGTCCGTGTAGACACCCACATTTATAATGATTATAAAGTCCCGGCAAACTACGATTCCATGCTGATGAAGCTGATCGTTCATGGAAAAGACCGTACAGAGGCGATTGCCAAGATGCGAAGCGCGCTGGGAGAATTGATTATAGAGGGAATTGAGACAAATGTAGACTTTCAGTTCGATATCCTGAGTCACGAAGCATATCAGGCTGGAGATATAGACACAGATTTCATACCGAAATACTTTGCGTAAGCAATGAGCAGTGCACCCAGATGAAATTTCGTATTCTCAGATGCAAGCTCGCTTGTATCTGAGAATGCGGAGTTTCATCTGGGTATGGGGCGAATGCCCGACAGCCATGGGACGCCAAAGGCGTTCCATGGCTGTCCACTGCGGATGTATCATCCTAATCACCTCACAGCTGCCTCTCCCTAATCCTCATTTTTCTTTCTTAAAGGAGCAAAAACCATGTTAAGAGACATGTTTAAAAAAACCTACACACTTATCGACAGCAAATATAAAACGCCCGACAAGGCAGACGAACCGAACATCCCGGCCGGTCTGTGGAGAAAGTGCAACAAATGCGGTCAGCCTATTTACGCAGAGGATGTCAAAAACAATTTTTATATTTGTCCGAAATGTAAAGGTTATTTCCGTGTCCACGCTTACCGCAGAATCGAGATGACCGCGGATGCAGGCAGCTTCGAGGAATGGGATAAAGAAATGGAATTTGCCAATCCCCTGAACTTCCCCGGATATGAAAAAAAAATCGAAGCCGCCAGGGAGAAGACGAAATTAAACGAAGCCATTGTAACCGGAAAATGTACCATAGGCGGCGAGCCTGCGGTCTTAGGCGTCTGTGATGCCAGATTCATCATGAGCAGCATGGGTCACGTGGTCGGTGAAAAGATTGCAAGGGCGGTGGAGCGTGCCACAAAGGAACAGCTCCCTGTTATCATATTTGCCTGTTCCGGCGGCGCCAGAATGCAGGAGGGAATCGTGTCCCTGATGCAGATGGCGAAGACCTCTGCGGCATTAAAGCGCCATCACAACGCGGGACAGCTGTTTATCAGTGTTCTGACTGATCCGACGACAGGCGGCGTGACGGCCAGCTTTGCGATGCTGGGCGATATCATTCTGGCGGAGCCGGGGGCGTTAATCGGCTTTGCGGGTCCCAGGGTTATCGAGCAGACCATTGGCCAGAAGCTGCCGGAGGGCTTCCAGCGTTCCGAGTTCTTACAGGATCACGGCTTTGTGGATAAAATCGTAAAGCGCGAGGACATGAAATCCACAATTGCCGCCATTTTAAAGCATCATCATCCACATACATGGGCACAAAACGGTGAAAAATCATTTTCCCCTGTGGATAACTGTTTAAAACCAGAAGCCTTCAGTGGAAAAGATAAAAAGGCGAAAAACCGCAGGAATAAAAAGACGCCATGGGATACCGTACAGCTTTCCAGAAGCGCGGAACGCCCGGCAGCCAGTGATTATATCAATGCAGTATTTGATGATTTTATGGAATTCCATGGAGACCGTTACTTTGGCGACGACGGAGCCATCGTGGGCGGCATCGCCTCCTTCCGCGGCATGCCCGTGACCGTCATCGGACAGGAAAAGGGAAAGAATACAAAGGACAATATCAGGCGCAATTTCGGAATGCCATCCCCCGAAGGATACAGAAAAGCGCTGCGCCTGATGAAGCAGGCGGAGACCTTTGGCCGTCCCATCATCTGTTTTGTGGATACGCCAGGTGCGTTCTGCGGACTGGAGGCAGAAGAGCGGGGCCAGGGAGAGGCGATTGCCCGGAATCTGTTTGAAATGGCCGATATCACCGTTCCAATACTTTCCATCGTAATCGGAGAGGGCGGAAGCGGCGGTGCGCTCGCAATGGCGGTGGCCAATGAAGTCTGGATGCTGGAAAATTCTATTTATTCGATCCTGTCTCCGGAAGGGTTTGCCTCCATCCTTTATAAAGACAGCAAGAAGGCCAGCGACGCGGCGCGCGTTATGAAGATTACCGCCAGGGATTTAATGGAGCTGGGACTGATCGAGAGAATTATTGCAGAAGAGGAGCCGGCTTCGGCAGAGAACCTGACAACTTTAGCCGGGGAGATGGAGACCGCCATGGAGGCGTTTTTCGATAAATACGCAGCCATGAAGAAAGAAGAAATCGCCTCCGGGCGGTATGACAGATTTAGGAGAATGTAATGGGAAATTTAAAACCATTGGTAATAGGAGAACTCGTAGTTCCGAAGCCGGTTATTCAGGGCGGAATGGGAGTTGGAATCAGCCTCTCATCCCTGGCAGGCGCAGTGGCAAAAGCAGGCGGCATGGGAATCATTTCTACCGCACAGATCGGTTTTAAGGAGCCGGATTTTGCGGATCATTCGCTGGAAGCAAACTTAAGAGCGATTGGTAAAGAATTTAAGAAGGCCAGGGAGATTGCCCCGGAAGGTGTGATTGGATTTAACATCATGGTGGCAACGAAAAATTATGCCATGTATGTCAAAGAGGCGATAAAGGCCGGTGCGGATATTATTATCTCGGGAGCGGGGCTTCCTGTCAGTCTTCCGGCATATTTAGCCGAAGCGGCGGCAGAAATGAAATCGGCCGGGCTTGGAGAGACGGTAAAGACAAAAATCGCACCGATTGTATCATCTGTCAAGTCAGCCATGGTTATTTTAAAGATGTGGGATCGCAAGTTTGGACGTGTGCCGGATCTGGTGGTGATTGAGGGACCGTTAGCCGGAGGCCACCTGGGATTTTCACGAGAATCCTTAACTGAGCTGGGAGTGGATACGCCGGATGTGGAGCACACCTATCACCAGGATGCCTATGATGAGGAAATCAGGGGGATTATCCGTCTGGTAGGGGAATACGCGGAGAAGTATCAGACAAAGATTCCGGTGGTGACGGCAGGGGGCATCTACAGCCATGAGGATGTGATGCACCAGATTGATTTAGGAGCCGACGGCGTCCAGGTAGCGACCCGCTTTGTAACTACTGTAGAGTGCGACGCGCCCGAGGAATTCAAGCAGGCTTATATCCGGTCCTCCAAAGAAGATATCGTGATTACAAAAAGTCCTGTGGGCATGCCGGGGCGGGCAATTCATAACGCCTTTTTAAGCGGTGTCGGCCAGACTCCGTTTAAGCTGGAGCACTGCTACCAGTGTCTCGAAAAGTGCGACAAGAAGACGATTCCTTACTGTATAACCAAAGCGCTGGTAAATTCCGCCGAGGGGCATACGGATGAAGGACTGGTGTTCTGCGGGAGCAATGCGTTCCGGGCGGAGCGGATTGAGACGGTGGATGAGGTATTGAAATCACTGCTGGGTGAGTAAGAGAGAAGAACTGGTTTTTCAGATTGAGAATATAAGGCCGCAGAGAGGAAATATACTTTCTTTCTACGGCCTTTTTTGAGTGATTTTAGAGTTATACAAAAAACAGCTTCATATACCAGATACCGGATTCTAAATTAGCTGATGGTATAAATAAATTTCCGCAATCATAAAATATTATTAAAATCATCACGGCGGTTAAAATGGTATGTTAAATTATCTTTGGGCGTTTATGATGGTGGCAGGTGTTTTGTGGGCGGCATTTCATGGGAATTTAAGCGCGGTTACTGATGGCGCTCTCTCTTCTGCAAAAGAAGCGGTAATGCTTTGTATTACCATGCTGGGGGTTATGTCATTTTGGAGTGGAATTATGGAAATCGGTCAGAAGTCGGGGCTTATTGAACGGCTGTCTCACCGGATGGGCCCAGTGCTCCGCTTCCTGTTTCCAAGAATTCCGAAAGACCATCCTGCCATGGACCACATTGCAACCAATATCATTGCCAATATCCTGGGCCTGGGATGGGCAGCTACGCCAGCCGGCTTAAAGGCCATGGAATCCCTACAGGAGCTGGAGGAGGAGCGGAGAGAGGAAGAACAGACGGGATTGGATAAAAACAGTCTGGAGAGCTCTAAAAAGCGTCAGGTGAAGAAAAGACCACGCGCTATGCCGCCGGGAACCGCCAGCAATGAGATGTGTACATTCCTGATTATTAATATCTCATCGCTGCAGCTTATTCCGGTAAATATGATCGCATACAGAAGTCAGTACGGCAGCTTAAATCCGGATGCGGTGGTGGGGCCTGCCCTTGTTGCTACCCTGATCTCAACAATCGTAGGTGTGATATACTGCAGGCTGATGGACCGCTGACCTGCAGTATTACAGCAGCGAGACAGTAGACTGCCGCTCAATCAGTTCCACATCCAGCTGCACATGCGGCTGTTCCACATGACCGGTGCTGAGTTTTTCTAAAAGCAGCTTCATGGCTGTTTCTGCTTTTTTTGTAACATTTTGTGATATCGTGGTCAGCTTCGGCGTCGTATAGGTGGATACGGACAGATTATCATAACCGATGACGGACAGATCCGTGGGGATCCGAAGGCCTGCGAGTCTGGCGCCTTCCATAACACCGATCGCACAGATATCAGCGGTCGTGACAACAGCAGTAATCTTATGGCCGCTGCCGGCAATGGCTTTGCCGGCGGCAATACCATCATCATAGGACGGGGAATAGGAAAAGATGCAGTCGGGATCACAGCCCAGCCCACTTTCCTCCATGGCGGCCCGGTAACCGTTAAAACGGTCAGTTAACAGCGGATTGTCTTCGCAGTATGCAGCGAAGGCAATTTTTTTATGCCCGCGGCTGATAAGGTAGCGTGTTGAGAGATAACAGCCTTTTTTGTCATCAGAGTATACGTTTATAACCTCAGGATTGGTGATCCGGGCGTCAAAGAGTACAACGGGTAAATGGGTTTCTTCAATAATGGCATTGACAGAGTCCTCAAAACACTCACCCAGCAGGGGATAGAGAAAGATAACGCCGTCAACGTTCCAGTTGCGCATCAGTACGGATAAGTCTTCCTGGGTCTGAACAGAACGGATCATGACGAAATATCCGTTATTGCGCAGTTCCCGTTCAATCACTCCGATCATGGAGCTGACATAAGGATTGTCAAAATAGCTGACAGGGGATTCCTCGGAATCTAAAGGCACGATGACGCCGATAATGTGAGATGATTTTACAGTCAGGCTTCTGGCGGACAGATTCGGGACGTAATTGTATTCTTTTATAATTGTATTTACTTTTTCTATGGTTGCAGCGGATACACGACTGTGTTTCCCATTAATGACGTTGGATACAGTCATCATGCTGACGCCGGCTTTTTCTGCAATATCTTTTAAAGTCATGTTCAATACCCCTTTGATCAAATAGTTTAACGATAAATATATTATACGCGATCAAAAGAAGAAATGCAATCATATTTTTATAACTGTTGGTAATATTGCCTAGTTTAATGTGGATTAAACTATTTAAACATGACAAAATAAGAAAATAATGTTGACATTGCTTCTGCGCAGTGGTATTCTCTTATCAGATTTAGCGCTAAACTATAGCGCGAAACCAAACGTAAGCAGTTTTCTTTAAAAAAAGAGAGCGGTCATGGAAAAAGAATAAGGAGGAGTTTGAAATGAAGAAGTGTTGGAGAAGTTGTAGAACGGCTGTTTTGGCAGTGACAGCGGCAGTGGCGGTGACAGGCCTTACGGGATGCAGCGGAGCAGATTCGGGAAATGGAAAAGATGCCGGGAGCGCGGCTGTTTCTGTGCCGACAGAGCCGTTTGGAGATACTGTAAAGTATGATCCGGCTCAGCCGGTCAACGAAGGAAAAGACATTTCCGTAGAATTCTGGGAATGGGGCAGTGACAACCTGTTTCAGGAGCTGATTGACGGTTATACGGCAATCCATCCCAACGTATCCATCAAGCTTGTCAATAATCCATGGGACGATTACTGGACAAAGCTCCCCCTGTCTCTCGGCGGCACCAATGGCCCGGCTATCTTTAATGTACATAACAGCCAGCACGAAAACCTGATTCATTATATGGCTCCCTATGAGATTTCACAGGAAGATTTAGACGCTGATTTTAACGGGGTAAGCGCCCATGTGATTGACGGAGATGTATACTATATTGACTATGGAATTATGACCGGCTCCGTCTATTATAATAAGGACATGTGGGAGGCGGCCGGACTTACGGACGCGGATATTCCAAAGACCTGGGACGAGATGCGGGAAGTGGCGAAAAAGCTGACAGTCAAGGAGGGAAACAGCTTTGTACAGGCGGGGCTTAACTTCAACGGAACCTTCCACCAGAACTACCTTCTTGGACTGAACTATCAGCTGGGTCAGAATCTGTTTGAAGAGGATAAAAAGACTGCTACAGTCAATAATGACGCGATGAAGAAGGTTATGCAGCTTCTGGTAGATTTGTATGAGGTTGACGGGGTCGGTTCGAAAGACTTTGGAGCCGAGGGCGCGGACAGCTTCGGACAGGGCCAGTCAGCCATGACCATTCAGTGGGGGCACTTCAATAATACACTGAAGACAAATTTCCCGGATATCAATTTCGGCGTCTTTGAGATTCCGGTATTTGCAGAGAATCCGTACGCTTATAACCGTTATAACGGGGAATCAACCTTCGGAATTAACAAGAACGCGCCGGCAGACCAGCAGGCGGTTGCACAGGATATTGTAAAGTATTTCCTGGCCAATGATGAGATCCAGAAGAAATTCAATATTGCCATGAGCACATTCCCGGCAAAGAAATCCCTGGCTGATGATGCAGATATTTTAGCAAATCCATCCATGGCCGTACTGGCAGACCATATTGACCGCTACATCTGGCCGGGTCCGATGCCTGCTACCATGGAAACTTCGCTGAAGACGGCGGGAGAGAATATCTTCTTCAATGGAATGTCCGTCGACGACGCGCTGGCCGAGGCGGAGGAGACGATCCACAATGATATGAAAAACAGCAGTTTTGAATCCGTAGAAGATCTTTATAAATTCGCAGAGTAGGAAGCGGCCGGCGGGGATGCTGCCAAATGAAAGCTTAAAAGCTGCATCCCCGCATGAAGGAGGGAAAACCATGTTCCGAAAATCAAATCCCCTGCAGAGCAAGAGTGAAATTCTGCTCCGCAATCTCACGGTAACCGGCATGATCATTTTTTACGTGGTATTTCTGCTGGTGCCTATAGGAATTGCCTTTGCCGGAAGCTTCCATGAATGGAATCCGCTCAGCGGTATTTACCGCTTTACCGGCATAGAAAATTATGTGAATGTATTTACCAGCGCACTCTTTGGAAAAGCCATGCTCAATACCCTGATCTTTTCGGTTGTGGTTATCTTTTTCCGGGTGGGCTTAGGACTCGCCATAGCAGTGGCCATCTATTCGACTCTGGTCAAACATAAGAGCTTTTTCCGCGCTGTTTATTACATGCCTGTTGTTACGCCTATGGTAGCGGTGGCTTTTGTATGGAAATTCCTGTACAATCCACAGATTGGCTCTATCAACCAGATTCTGGGGCTGGATATCAACTGGCTGATGAATCCGAAGACAGCTTTAATCGCAATTATGGTTATGACGATATGGAAAGATTTCGGATATGCGGTTGTCATGTTTATGGCGGGACTCTATTCTCTCCCCAGCGATGCCATGGAGGCGGCAAAGGTGGACGGTGCGTCCTCCTGGCAGACTTTTAAATATTTAACGCTTCCGCTGCTGAAGCCCATGACATTATTTGTTGTGATTACATCCATTATTTCCTATATTCAGGCGTATGTTCAGGTGCTGATCTTAACCGAGGGCGGACCGGGAACGGCTACTTACTTATCCTCCTATATCATCTATAACGAGGCGTTTGTGAAATATAATTTCGGATATGCCTCAGCAATGTCCTTTGTACTGTTTGTCATCACCGCGGTATTTACCTGGCTGTCGTTCCGGGTATCCGGGGATTCGGAATAAGGGGGAACTATCATGAGAAAAAGGGTTAGCAGTATTGTTTTAAACATGGTGCTTCTGGTGCTGGGCGTTGTGACCGTCTATCCGTTTTTATGGATGCTGGCTTCGTCTTTTAAGAAGAACAGTGAGATTGTGGCTCTGCATCAGACGTTTCTGCCGAAGCTGTTCACGGTCTCCAATTACATATCCATGAATTCGCATTTTAACTTCATGCGGTTTTTTGCAAACAGTATTTTTATCACGCTGGCCATTACGGTGATCGTGATTTACACCAGTACACTGTGCGGTTTTGTACTCAGTAAATACAGGTTTAAGGGCAGGGACGCGCTGTTTGGCCTTGTGCTGGCTACCATGATGATTCCGTGGTGTGTCACAATTATACCGAGATATTCCATGATCAAGGCGTTTGGATGGATGAATTCTTATGCCGCGTTAATTGTGCCGGCGTCATTTTCCGGCTTTGGAATCTTTATGATGAAGCAGCATATTGCATCCGTACCGGATGAAATCCTGGAAGCGGCCAGGATTGACGGAGCCAATGAGTTTTATATTTTTCATAAGATTGTCATTCCGATGGCGAAGAACGGAATCTCAAGCATTGCAATTTTTCAGTTCTTATGGGCGTGGGAGGACTTCCTGTGGCCGTACCTGGTGATTGACGACAGCAAAAAACAGCTTTTGTCTGTAGGATTAAAGATGTTTAACGGACAGTATTCGACGGATTACGGC
This sequence comes from Hungatella sp. SL.1.14, assembly GCF_024460495.1. NCBI lineage: Bacteria > Bacillati > Bacillota > Clostridia > Lachnospirales > Lachnospiraceae > Hungatella > Hungatella sp. SL.1.14. Next base: position 37,212 of record NZ_JANFYJ010000025.1, read on the forward strand.
GCGCTGTTTGCCGCAACCACGATATCTATTATACCGGTTCTGGCGGTCTATCTGTTCTTCCAGAAACAGTTTATCGCAGGAATCGCCGCATCGGCAGTAAAGGGGTAAAGACAGAAGGAGAAAACGGTGATGAGAGATATTTTCAAGGTTAAGACGAACCCTGCAGCGACCGGGGAAAATGTAATAGCGGGTGCCTGTTACCGCATCAGCGTATTGACGGAAGGGCTGATTCGTCTGGAATACAGAAAAGACGGCTGCTTTGAGGACCGCCCCACGCAGATGGCGTGGAACCGGGATTTTAAACCGGCGGGTTACCGTCTGATAAAAACGGAAGACGGAATCGAGATCATAACAAAACGGGTTCATATCATTTATAATGAACAGGAATTTTCACGGCACGGTTTAAGTATTCAGGTATTGGGAAACTTGAGTGCCTATCACAGCATCTGGCATTATTCTGAAGATATCCATGATTTGAAGGGAACGGCCAGAACGCTGGATGAGGTGGACGGGAAGACAGAACTGGAAAGCGGCGTACTTTCGAGATTCGGGTATTCCGTTATTGATGACAGCAGGAGCATGATACTGACGGAAGACGGCTGGGTAGAGGCTCGGAAGGGGGAAGGGGAGGATTTGTATTTCTTTGGCTACGGCCATGATTACCTGGACTGCTTAAAGGATTTTTATTACCTCACCGGAAGAACTCCCATGCTTCCGAGGTTTGCTCTCGGAAACTGGTGGAGCCGATACTATAAGTATACCGAAGAATCTTATCTGGCGTTAATGGACCGGTTTGAGCAGGAAGCGATTCCGTTTACCGTGGCAGTCATCGACATGGACTGGCATCTGGTTGATGTTGACCCGAAATATGGCAGCGGATGGACCGGTTATACATGGAACAGGGAATTCTTTCCCGATCCGGAGCGTTTTCTGCAGACGCTCCACAGGCGTGGCATGAGGACGACGTTAAATGTCCACCCGGCGGATGGGGTTCAGGCTTATGAAGAGATGTATGAGGATATGGCTAAAGATCTGGGAGTAGACTGGGAGCATGAAGATCCGGTGTGCTTTAATATTACGGATCCTGATTTTCTCGAAGCGTATTTTCAGTACCTTCATCATCCTTATGAAAAAATGGGAGTGGATTTCTGGTGGATTGACTGGCAGCAGGGAGGGAACAGCAGAATTCCCGGACTGGATCCTTTATGGCTGCTGAACCATTACCATTTTCTGGACAGCGGGAGAGACGGAAAGAGGCCAATGACGTTTTCGCGGTATGCGGGACCGGGAAGCCACCGGTATCCGGTGGGATTTTCCGGCGATACGATCACAACATGGGACTCTCTCGAATTTCAGCCGTATTTTACTGCGAATGCCTCTAATATCGGTTATGGCTGGTGGAGCCACGACATCGGAGGCCATATGAGGGGCTATAAGGATGACGAAATGGAGGCGCGGTGGACGCAGTTTGGCGTGTTTTCTCCGATTATGCGGCTCCACAGTTCCTGCAGTGAGTTTAACGGAAAAGAACCGTGGCGGTTTAAGAAGGAGACAGAGGCTGTCATGGGAGATTTCCTGCGGCTGCGCCACCGGCTGATGCCTTATTTATATACGATGAATTTCAGAGCAAGCTGTATGGCGGAACCGTTAATCATGCCGATGTACTATAAGCATCCGGAAGCGGTGGAGGCTTATGAGGTGGCAAACCAGTACTATTTCGGCAGTGAGATGATTGTGGCTCCTGTTACGGCGCCAAGAATCGGGCAGATCAATGAGGCGAAGGTGCGTGTGTGGATTCCGGAAGGGACCTGCATTGATTTCTTTAACCACATGGTGTATGAAGGCGGGAGAGTCATGGAACTCTACAGGCCGCTGGAAACGATTCCGGTACTGGTGAAGGCCGGCGGCGTAATTCCCATGACAGACGATATTGGAGCTGCTGATGTGACGGCTAACCCGGAGACGCTGCGAATTCGGATCTTTGGAGGTGCGGATGGCGCATTTACCTTGTATGAGGATGACAATGAAACCTGTAATTATGAGCAGGATGTTTGCGTGACTACCGATATGAAGTTCGACTGGGAAGGGGAAAAACAGTCCTTTACAATCGCTTCGGCGGTGGGGGCAGTGGAGTTGATACCGGAGAAAAGGAATTATATTCTGGAGTTTGCTGCTGTGACGGATGCAGAATGCAGTGTGACGCTGAATGGCGGGGAAACCGCATGCAGAAAGTCTTATGACGCGGACAGCAGAACCCTGACTCTGGAGATCGATCAGGTTAGTACTGCAAAAACGCTGGTTGTAAGGTTTGAGACGAGCATGAAGCTTTCTGAAAACCCGGTGGAGAAACTTGTTTTTGATTTTCTGAATCAGGCGGAGATCGAGTTTGAGATAAAGGAGATGTTGTTTAGGAGGATCAGGGAAGGGAAGAGTTTGAAGGTCTTTCTTTCGGAGCTGCAGGCGATGGAGATTGATGGGGAGATTAAGGGGGCGTTGGTGGAGATATTGACGGCTTTTTAAATAAAAAAATAATGTAATCAGACCAAAGCGGTCAAAGCCAATAAATCAGTGGCTTTGACCGCTTTTCTGAATCAAGTAAAAATGGGACATTACATAGTTGCGCAGCCTCGTATTTCATCAAGTGAATGAATCTCCAGTTTATCCATAAGTACTTCTAAGTCCTTTGTCAGTTGGTAGATAAAATCCGGTCTGCTTAAATTGGCAGAACCGATTTGTACTGCAGTGGCTCCCAGCATGATATATTCCAAAACGTCTTCAGCCTTGCTTATTCCGCCATTTCCTATAATTGGAATGTTTACTGCGTTTATCATCTGACGGCATTGCTGCAGGCACATAGGCTTAATTCCAGGCCCGGAAAAACCGCCTTCTCCATTGACGCCGCAAATAAGTTTGCGGGAATAAATATCAATTTTTGTACCACCAAAATTACAAAAACTTGTGATTGCGTCTGCTCCGGCTTCTTCGCAGGCCCGTGCAATCTGGGCAGCTGGGATAAAGCCGCCGGGCGCCTTGGCAATTACCAATTTGTCTTTTGCAGCGGCTCGGACTCTGCGGATTAGATCCTTTAAGGTGTCCAGGTTGTGCCAGTAAGGCGCGTCTGCAACACCATAAGGACAGTTTAAATTAATTTCTACTCCCGCTATTTGATCCAGTTTGTTGATAACTGCGGCTAATTGCTCCATTTGGTCAATATCGCGTGCTTTCATATCAATAATAACAGGAGTAGTCTGCCAGGGGAGCCTGGGCAAAATTGTTTCAGCAAAATTAAATATACTGATATTATTTTTTGAAAAGCAGCTGATAAAACCGTTTTCTGTCTGAGCCATCTTTTTATTGCGGGTTGGCGATCCGCTGTCAATAAACATGGAATTGGGAATTAATGCTCCGAGTGCGTTTAAATCAAAATAATCGTTGTATTCGATTACATTCCCCATGGTAGCCGCAGAAGGCATAATAGGATTTTTAAGTATAATTTCACCACTTGGTGAAGGTAGTTTGACTTCTAAATTCATAGTATTCCGGCTCCTTTACCTGTATTTTAGTTCTAAATAAATGTAGTAAAACAATTTCGATCCACTTCAAAATTAATCTGATTGTAAGGCAGAAATGGACCGTTACAGCATACAGGAAAACCAGCCTGCATCTCAGGGCTGTGCAGATAACAGGCACGGCAGGCTCCGATACCACAGCCTATTTGAGTACTTACAAACAACATCGTCTTTTCTTTTGCGGTTTCAGATACCTGCGACATTAAGGGTTCTAATGTACCTAAATTAAGCATCAGGCATATCTGGTCTGCGGCTTCAATTTTACTGCATATTTCTTTTAAATCCGTTAAAAAAACGGTTTGATCCGGACAAAGCTCTTCTGGTACCGATGCTTTATCTCCTATAAGGATAAGTGTTGCATTGGGATACGATTTACAGATTGGTGCAGCAAGGAAGAATGCCGCCGGTTCGGTAATAATTAATGTAGGCGGATTTGTAAGTCCCGTTCCATTTGCACCCCAGACAACCTCTTTGTTTCCAGCTTCGCGTTTAAAAATAGACGCTCTTTCCCTGGCCAATACGGTAACGGAATCAGGTGAAGAACCATAGATCAAATATGGGTAAGCCCAATTAAAACCGTCATCCGGAGTCTGAATCATAACAAATTGACCGGGAGTGTAACTGAAATTTGGGTAGGTTAATTCCAGCATGGAATAAGACCGGCCATCTTTTGCAGTGTAAGTTGTTTTATTGATAATTTTAGAATTATGTACTTCTTTATAGCCCATGTCTATTGTACCTCCTTTTTGGGATAAAAGATGCCATCCGTAATTAGTTCTTTTTCAAGTGCTTCTGCCAGAGGCAGATAGTGAGCCCAGTCCGCAGCAAAGTTTTCTTTTTCGGTAAAGGGCAGTCCGATCAGTCCAGTCAGGTCCTGATTTTCCAGAATGGAAGCTGTTAACAGATCAACAAGGTAATTAAAACCAGGACCTGTTGTTGAAATATAATCAAAAGAATAGTACTTGGATTGACGGTAAAATGGTTTTAATTCCGGATCTTTTATATCATCTGGATTGTCAGCGAAAATTTCATCATATCGGCAGCTGATGATACGGCCCTGTTCCAGCACAAGCTGCAGTCTTCCAGTAATACCGGGTTCTACTTCTCTGCTAATACCATAATAAAATTGACCAGAAGGCTGATTGATCCGCTGAGCTATTTTTTCTGCTAACGGAATCATGGAACGTTTGATACTGTTTGAGGCCCCGGAGACAAGATCAAAATCACCCGTAAGCCTGTTTTCTGCAACCATCTGATGCTCTAAGTGTGTCATACCATTGACGAGAACCACTTTTGTCTTTGCTGTCCGTTCTTTTGATGCCTGAAAGAAGCTGTAATCAGACAACCGTTTATCCGCATTTTGATACTTCCTCAAGTAATAAGACGGGGAAGCTTTTTCGTTAAACTCTACCATTACCAGGTTATTCTTATCTTTGACTACCTCCAGAACTCCTAAATGTCCGATATCCCCTTTGAATCCAACCTCAAAACGATTCTCTTCATAGTAATACTCTCCTTTAATCAGTCCTTTTGGCGGCTGGACGCTCCAGGATAGCTGATCAAGAATTGAAACATTTTTTTCTCTTTTTCCTATCATATGACTCCTCCTTATAATTGCTAAAATTTACCTGTGCCTTAATTGTAGTAATGAAAATAAGTAATTGATATAATTAAAACGACCTGTTCTTATATTATTTTGACCTGCGTGTCCAGAAGATTTCTTAAGTCGAAAAATTATAAATAAGGGTCGGGATTGTAATAGAAATGGAATTTAATAAAAGGTATAGTTTTCATATAAAAACAATCCCAGGGCATGGGAAGAAGGGAAGAGAGATATGAGAAAATGGATTAGCGTATGGTGTGGTGTTTTTTTTGCAGCGCTGGCGGCAGCCGGATGTGCAAATCCTGGCAGTACAGAAAAATCAACGGAATCACAGCAGTCAGCACAAATAGAACAGCAGGATGCGGGAGGAAAGCGCGAAGAGGCTTATACTGTTAATATGTTGATGGCTGGGATGCAGCAGGAAGATTTTCCCCGCATCTCAGAAAAAATTAACGAGATAACCATGAAGGAATTAAATATGAAGCTGAATCTTACGATTGTACCATTTGGGAGTATTCAGCAGCAGCGGCAGCTTATGCTGACAAGCGGGGAGTCTTTAGATCTGGTTTTTCTGGAGACGCCTTCGGTTGCATCGGGATTTATAAAAAATGGTCAGTTATTGGAAATCAGCGAGCTTTTAGATCGTCATGCTGACAGTATTAAAGAACTGTGGGGAGAGGCGAATTTAAAAGCAGTCAATGTTGGTGGATTTGTATATGGAGTTACAAATTTTGGAAATATTGGAAGCAGGTCTGCAATCGGAATGCGTAAAGATCTGGTGGATAAGTATAATATTGATGCCAGCAGTATTCATACACTGGAAGATCTGGAATCAGTTCTTACATTGATTAAAGAAAAGGAACCAGGAGTCACTCCGCTTTACATAGCGCCGGATCAGCTCCCAGTCAGCGACCGTATGAATTTGTTTGACCAGTTGATTGACGGATTGGCAGTTCTGGAAAACAATGGAATTGATAATACCAAAGTAATGGCCATTACAGAGAGTCCGGTTTATATGGAAACATGTAAATTACTTCACAAGTGGTATCAGGAAGGTTTAATTAATTCGGATGCGGCCACAACAACCATTGGATTTGAGTCTGCATTTCAAGCCAATACTGCTTTTTCTGCTTTAATGGGCTGGTTCCCCAATACTCCCAAGAAATTTGGCGGACAGGATATGGTATATGCTTATTTGGGAGATCAGGTGATTATATCAGGCGCTAACAGCTATAATGCATATGGGATTGCAGCTAGTTCTAAGGATCCGGATAAGGCCATGCAGATGTTGGATTTTCTATTCCGAAGCAGTGAAGTAGAACAGCTTCTTAACTGGGGAGAAGAGGGAATCGACTGGGTGTATGTGGATAAAGAGAAGAATATAGCAGATTTTCCGGAAGGTGTAAATTATGATAATGCAGGTTATCATGCAGGTTATTCCTGGGCGCTGCCAAATCAATTTATATCAAGTACATGGAATGGTGTTGCGGACTGGGATGTCTATCAGCAGACAATAGAATTTAATAACAATCCGGAAGCAAAAAAATCTATGGCATTCGGGTTTTCCTATGATACAAGCGCTATTGAGACTGAACTGGCTGCTATTAATAACGTGAGAGATAAATTTAAGGCATCAATTGAAACCGGATCGGTTGATCCGGAAGAGTACATAAAAAAGTATAATGAAGAATTAAAACAGGCAGGGATTGAGAAGGTAATCGAAGAAAAACAACGGCAGTTGAATGAATGGCTTGCCAAACAGCAAAGTTAGAGGGGAGATATTCATGTTGGGGAATGCAATGGCCTCAAAAAAAAGCAGAAGACACCAGATTCGAAAATGGCTGCCGATCTATGTCATGATGGCTCCGGGGCTTTTATATCTTTTTATCAATAATTACATACCAATGGCTGGCCTGATTCTTGCTTTTAAAAAATACAATTTTTCTCAAGGCATATTTCGCAGCCCATGGGCAGGACTGTCCAATTTTGAATATTTATTTAAGACACCGGATGCATTTATTATTACAAGAAATACGATCCTGTATAATCTTGTGTTCCTGGCCCTTAATACTATTCTTGCACTGACCTATGCTATTTTCATTAGCGATACCAATGGGAAAAGGAGAAAAAAGGTGTATCAATCTGCGATTCTGCTTCCCCATTTAATGTCTATAGTGATTATCAGCTATATGGTATATGCGGTGTTTAGTCCGGACAAAGGGCTGATGAATCAATCAATACTGAAGCTGATGAAAAAAGAGCCTGTCTCGTGGTATATGGAACCAAAATACTGGCCGTTTATCTTAACGGTAATCAATGCATGGAAAGGGGTAGGCTACAATTGCCTGGTTTATATTGCAGGAATAGCAGGAATCTCTGAGGGATTTTATGAGGCAGCCAAATTGGATGGGGCTACAAAGCTTCAGCAGATCCGCTTTATTACACTTCCCTGTTTAAAAACAACTATTTTAACCATGACGCTTCTGTCTGTAGGAAAGATGTTTTATTCGGATTTTGGACTTTTTTACCAGGTGCCAATGAATACAGGTGCATTATATGATGTGACAAATACAATTGATACCTATGTCTACAGAAGTCTTTTGCAGTTAGGAAATATCGGTATGGCTTCTGCGGCCGGTTTTTATCAGTCTTTTGTGGGATTGCTGCTTCTTTTGGGCTGCAACTTTATGGTGAGAAGAATCGATAAGGAGAGTGCTCTGTTTTAAGCAGATCGCAGGAGTTTGAATATGAAAACAAAAAATCAAATAAAATTCGAAGTGGCTGCTAATATAACCATGATTTTTGTGACCCTTATGGCGCTTCTTCCGTTTTTACTGGTATTTATTTCTTCTATTACAGATGAGAATGAATTAATAAAAAATGGATATTCATTTTTTCCTGGGAGATTCAGCCTATATGCGTATGAGTATATTATAAAGCAGGGAGGAAAAATATTTCGTGCGTATTGTGTAACAATTACAGTTACGTGTTTGGGAACTGCGGCCAATATTCTGATATCTTCCATGCTGGCTTTTGGGCTATCCTTAAAACGGATTCCTGGACTGCGTGCAGTTACATTTTTTGTTGTATTTACGATGCTGTTTAATGGTGGACTGGTGCCTACCTACTTAATGTATACATCTGTTTTTAATGTTAAGAATACAATTTTTGCGCTTATAGTTCCAAATCTTCTTATGCATCCGATGAATGTACTTTTAATGCGTACCTTTTACAGTAGTAATATACCTATGGAGCTGTATGAGTCGGCGGAAATTGATGGGGCCAGCCAGTTTAAAGTATTTTTAAATATTGTCCTTCCTCTTGGTAAGCCAATTATGGCTACTATGGCAGTATTTTCTGGATTGTCCTATTGGAACGACTGGACCAATGGTCTGTATTATCTTGTGGGATATGAAGGAGAAAAGTTGTTTTCAATTCAAAATTTTCTAAATAAGATTGTAACTGATATACAATATCTGAACTCCAGCCAGGTAGGGGCCAGCTCAGAGCTTTTATCAAAGCTCCCAACTGCTTCTGTTCGAATGGCAATTGCGTTTGTAGCGATGGTGCCGGTATTATTGGTATTTCCATTTTTAACAAGATTTTTTACAAAGGGTATAACCATGGGGGCGGTTAAGGGGTGAAGAGAAAAAATATTTTCAAACGAATTTTTGGACTGGCCTTATTAATTCCATTTTCTGTTGTTTGTGTTGTTTTAAGCTTTTTAAGCAGCCACAGAAGCCGGATCCAGGAAAAACAATATACAGAATCGGTCATAAATTTCTATGTAAGCAGTGTCGATAATGTTGTTGCTAATGTAAACCGACGTTTAGCCATGCTGCTCCTGGAGGGGAGCAGCATGGATACCGGCGTGCCGGCTTATGTGGATGTGATTCAGTCGACGGAGAATGAGGCATATAAGAATTATTATATTACGAAGTTACAGGAAACGTTTCAGTTTTACTCAGACGAGTACGGTGGAGAATATAATTTCTTCGCCTTTTTTCCATTTTCAGAATTATATATCGGAGTTAATAAGAGCGGCCTTTCACAAGTGGAATGGAGCTCCTATTGTAAGGACCTAAAGGATAAGCTGGTTTCCGGAGAATTGGAGGCTACAGGCCAGCAGCAGTGGCAGACTGCAGAAATGGATGAAAAAAAGTATATTATTAAAAGTTATAAAATGCATGACATTTATATTGGCTGCTGGATTAAAGCGGAGCAGCTGATTGGAAGCATGAAGGATTTAACAAGGGATCATAAAAGTTCCATTATTTTATATGACAGGCCAGATCATTATCTGGCAGTGGTGGGAGATAACCGGACGACACAAAGAGGAACCGGCTGGCAGGACCGGGTGAGCCGCAGTCTTTTTTCTGATTTCTATGTTTTGGACAGAGAATTTGAGAACCTGCCGTTTCGTCTGCGGTTTGTGGTTTATGATAATAATATTTTTACTGCGACATCTGCGGTTCTGGCGGTTTTGGTGGCAGTTACCTCAATTCTGTTGTTGCTTTTGATTGCCTCCATGTTGTATCTTTACCATTATGTATTGGTACCGATTCGAAAATTTTCTGATAACATTGACCGCATGAGGAGTGGAAAAGATGATTTTAATGTTATGACAAAGAGCGAAATCTATGAATTGGAACAGGCAAGTCAGGAATTTCGCGCAATGCTGAAGAAAATTAATCTTTTAGAGGCGGAAGTCTATAAAGCGGAAATTGAGAAGCAGTATATCTATATGGACTATTTAAAACTTCAGATAAAACCTCATTTTTATATTAACTGTCTTAATTTTATCTACAACATGATTGATCTGGGAAAAGGCGCTACAGCAATGGAAATGTCAAAGGCTACCGCAGAATTTTTTCGTTATCTTTTACAGGAAAATAAAAGCCTTGTATGTCTGAAGGATGAAATCAAGCATGTGACTGATTATTTACGTATTCAGAAACTCAGATTTGAGGAAAAGGTGGAATATTGTGTAGAAGTTGAGGACGAAATCGAGGATGTGTGTATACCGCCTTTGATTATTGAAACATTTGTGGAAAACTGTATTAAATATGCAATTGGTTCTGCGTCGGTGTGCCGGATTAATGTGACAGTATTTTCAGAAACAATCGATGACAGGCAGTATGTAAATATATGCATTACAGACAATGGACCCGGTTTTGCACCTGAAATTTTAACAGTGCTGAATCGCAGCCATTCCTATAATGAAAGAGTAGGGATTGGAACATACAGTACAATTAAGCGTTTGAAATATCTGTATCAGGGGCAGGCGGAAATTAAATTTTATAACTGCAGTCCCAATAATGGTGCAATCGTAGATATCCATGTTCCTTATGTGTGGAAATGTGAGGAGGTATTATGAAGATTTTATTAGTGGATGATGATTTACATGTGATACAGGGAATCAATCAAAATATGAATTGGAATAATTTGAGCATTGATACTGTTTTATCCGCACTTACTGCGGATAAAGCAAGGGAATTGATTTTGAAAGAATCTGTAGATATTATGATTTGTGATATTGAGATGCCCAGGGAAACGGGGATTCAATTGCTGCAATGGGTCAGAGAAAATCACTATGGGATCGAAACTATCTTTTTAACATGTTTTGCTGATTTCCATTATGCACAGCAGGCAATCAAACTGGAGAGTACGGAATATTTGTTAAAGCCTGTTGATTATGAAAAGTTGAGAGATGCTGTGATAAGAGCGACCGATAAAGTAAGAGAGATGCAGCAGAACCTGAACGACGTGGTGAACAGCCAGTATTGGAAACTGAATAAGGAAAAGGTTAAGCGTGAAATATGGCATCAGTTACTCACAGGAACAAAAAAAGGGGATTTGTTTTTAAATGATGAGAACAGTCATGGATTTCAGTATTTAAGAAAAGACTGGTTTTGTTGTATTATGATATTATTTCCAGGAATGAGTACAGAATGCTTTCAAAGCCGGGAATTAGAGGAATATATCAACGGATTGAGTCATTCATTACCAGTGGAATACGAATTGGAGGCATCTATGCCCTATACTTATCCAATCTGGTCTCTGATTGTCAGAACGGTGGAGAAAAAGTTTACGCAGATGGAGGCAATATCTGAATGGCAGGATCTTTTAAAACAGAGATTGGAGCACAGATATACGGTTATAGTGGCAAGGAATAGATGGGCAAAAGCGTCTGAATTAAGCATAATTGCTGCTGAATTAGAAAAACAATTGAAACACTGCCCATTTTCGGAGCAGTTTATTCTTGATGCAGGGGAATATGAAGAAAAAGAAGTGATATATCTTAATCCTGATTTCGGGCAATGGAAGGCTATGATTTTAGCTGGTGAGTATGATCAGTTGATGACGGCAGTCAAATTTTATCTGCATCAGGAAGAGTGCTCCGAACACATTAATATAACCTGGCTGGAACTTTTTCGAGTAGATATGACACAAATGGTATATGCCTGCCTAAGCGGTTGGAATATCAGTGCCCACCTTCTGTTTCAGAATAATAAAAAACAGTATGAAGAGTCAGTTGTTTCTGTGAAACAAATGGCATTATATGTGGAATATCTTTTGACAAAGTCGAGAGAGTACAAACGCTATATCGAACAGCCGAAAGGAATAGCCTGTAAGGTAAGGGATTATTTAGACCAGCACTACTGCGAAGAAATTTCCAGAGAGGATTACGGCAGGATTGTATTTATGAACCCGGATTATATATCAAGACAGTTCCGGAAAGAATTTGGTATGACAATTGGAAGTTATATTTTAAAAAAGCGTTTAGATAAAGCAAAAGAGCTGCTGGTTGATACCTCAGACCCGGTAGGAGTAATTTCTTTAAGAATTGGCTATGACAACTATGCCTATTTTTCTAAAATCTTCCGGGAAAATATCGGAATGCCGCCTAACGAATACAGAAAGAAAAGGAAAAAAAGTGAGGGGGATCATGGAGGAAATTAAGTTTATTGCATATGAGTCTTTTTGTACAATAAAAATAGAAGACAATATAAGAGATATCAGGGAAATACTGATGCAGTGCAGGAAAATGGCTTATAATGTGCAGGATACTCTTAATATGTATGATTGCAATTCGGAACTTTTCGTATTGTGCAAAAACTATATACCGGGACGTGCCTGTAAAATATCTGATTTACTGGAATCATTCATAAGGATTAATCTGGAAGTTTCCAGAATGACCGGAGGCATATTTGATTTTACGGTAGGAAGGTTAAAGAAGAATTGGAATTTTATAACTGATACACCGGAAATACCTTCTGACAAAACAATTTCAGTGGCATTAAATACAATTGGTTATCATAATGTTCATCTTGATAAAAATCATAAAGTCATATTTGATATACCGGATATTTTACTGGATCCGGGTGCGTCTGGAAAAGGAATGGCACTCGACTTGGTGACAGATTATCTGCGCCTGAAAGGGGTGAAACATGCTATGCTGGATTTTGGAGGACAGCTTTCTGTAATTGGAGGAAAAAAGACAGGAGAACCATGGAAGGTAGGTATCAGGGATCCTTTGAATCCCAGCCTAATTTATGAAGTGAAGGAAGTAATGGATCGGAGTATTGCGACGTCCTCCTGGTATGAGCATTATTTTGAAAAGGAGGGAAGAATCTATAGCCATGTCCTGGACCCGGTCAGCGGGAAGCCAATCGTATCCAATGTTAAAAGCGCTACAGTAATAGGGGAATCGGCTGCCTGGGCAGACATACTCTCTACAGTATTTGTTCTTTTAGGTAAAGAAAAAGGAGTACATTTTATGGAAAAGATTAGTGCTGAGAAAGGGCTGGATTTAAGCTGGTCATTCTGTTAAGCTGGAAAATGATTATGGCAAGTCCCATGTCGGGAAATGAATCAATAAGACAATCAAAAACACTTGAAAATCAGCCCCAATCAACCTATACTAATCATATAAACATCGTGTCGGGTCAGCAGAAGAGGAGGCTGGAATATGAACATTTTAGTAGTAACAGGAAGCCCAAGAAAAGGCGGTAACACGGAGATACTGGCAGATGCGTTTGCCCAAGCTGCGAAGGAGAGCGGCCACGAGGTGGCCGTACGAAAATTAAGCCGGCTGAAGGTAGGCCCCTGTCTGGCCTGCGAGTACTGTTTTACTCACGGCGGCGTCTGCGTGCAGGATGACGCTATGAACGAGATTTTACAGGATGTACATAAAGCAGATATGCTGGTGCTGGCATCGCCCATCTACTGGTTTGATATTTCCGCACAGATGAAATGCTTCATCGACCGGCTGTATGCGTGTGCCAAAACAGGGTTTCACATCACTTCAGCCGCCATGCTGCTGGATTCCGGATCGCCGGGGGTGTATAATGCGGCTCAGGCCCAGTTAAAGGACATCTGCGATTACTTAAACTGGGAGAATAAAGGCGCGTTTACGGCACCTGGTATGGTGGAGAAGGGGAGTATCTATCAGTCCGCTGCACTCGCCCAGGTAAGAACCTTTGCAGAGAATCTGTAACTTGAAAGACCGGCTTTCCTATGAAGGCCGGTCCTTTTTTTACTGGTTTCGGTTATCGTATCAGCCTGATTCTTCCAATAACAGGAAGTTCCCGCTTCTGTCCCTGAATGACAGATACGATTCCCATAATGGCAAAAATCAGGACGACACAGTTTAAAAGATCGCCGATTAAGGTCATGTGCGGAATAAAAGAGATACAGCCGAACACGATATTTGCGATCAGCAGAACCAGTCCCTGGTTTAAATGAAATCGGACAAATGAATCTTTTCCGGGAATAAGAGCCGGAATAAGAATCAGGATACTTAAATAGGAGAGACAGGCATAGAGCTTTGAATGCTTCATGATACAACCTTCCTTTCGTGGCTGAGTGATTTGTTCTTTGTTTGTATGTGATCCCGGATGCAGTGTACGCCTTTATGGGCCTGCATGCCTCCCAGGCATTCCCGGTTGCAGCCGGTACATTTGAATAGCTTGGAGACGGAGCCGGAAGCGGTTTTCTTCACCCATTCCGGATCTGCAATCAGCTGGCGGCTCATGGCGGCCAGCTGAATTCTCCCTGATTTCAGCTGTTCTTCCACGAAATCCGGAGAACAGAGGCGGCCTACGCCGCATACGGGCAGATCAGTCAGGCGGCGGACCTCATCACAGTAGGATAAGAAGCAGCCTTCCCCATGAAAATACGGGTGTGAAGCCGGCGGGATGGTGTCACTTAAGTCAGAATGATTGGCCAGGGTGACATGAAAGCTGTTTACGCCTGCCTGCTCCAGAAGGGGAACAAAGACCGGAAGCTCTTCCATCAGAATTCCGGCATTCCCGTAATGGGGATTTTCCTGGCGGACCGCAAGCTTAAAATCAATGGTTATATCCGGAAGGGCTCTGCGGACTGCGGCGACGGCCTCGCAGGCAAAGCGGGCTCTGTTTTTTGGACTTCCCCCGTACCGGTCTTTCCGGCGGTTGTATATGGAGGAAGAAAAGCTTCCGCACATCCGGTCGCCATGGATTTGAATGACATCGAACCCGGCTTCTTTTGCTAAGACCGCAGCCTTGCCAAAGCCCCGGATGATTTCAGAGATTCTTTTGTCTGTCAGGCCGGTAATATAATCGGATACCGTATTGTTTAAAAGAATTCTCAGCTCATCCGGCTTGATTTTTCCGGTAATCAGGCCGGGCAGATATTTAATCAGGCGGCTAAACTGCGAGTCTGACATATGCAGCTGGGCGGCGGCCAGGGCGCCGTTTTGGTGGATGGTTTCCGTGATCCTGCGGTAACGGAGAAATCCTTTTCTGCTGTACAGGGACAGAAACGGACTCTTCAGAACGGGCACATCCCCGATGATAATCATGGCGGTGCCGCCGCGGGCAATGGCGCCCAGTTTTTCTAAATACTCCTCTTCCTTTAAGCCCATGGAGGTGGGGGCAAAAATAATTCTGTTTTTTAATGTCACGCTCCCGATGGTAAAGGGGCTGTTTATGGTCTCGTACATGGTTCGCTTCCCTCCTTACGGTCTTCCCGGCTATCAGTAACAAGACGAAGCAGTTCCAAAAGCTGTTCTCTCTGGATATCGCTTAAGTTTTTACAGACGGTCTGATCCCAGTCATAAAGCAGGGTATGGAGTTCTTTGAAAATGGTCTCCCCCTGCGCGGTAAGCGTTAAGTGGTAATGGCGGTGATCCTCAGTGTCACGGGTGCGGACTGCGTAGCCCAGCTGCTCCAGTTTTCCTATACAACGGGTTACGTGTCCGTTGTCTGCTTTTAGAAAACGGGCTGTCTCGCTGAGTGAACATCCGGGGTTTTTACCAATATAAATAATATAATAGAACAGCCCGTCTGTAAGGCCGTACTGTTTAAGCCGTGCATCAGAATAGGCATTTAAATCTTTTCTCAGGGCTGTAATATAGTAAGCAAGAAAATCCGGCATGGAGTGACGCTCCTTTCTCTGTAAACAAAAAAGTATTTGACTTAGTCAATTATATTCTTGATAGTTGACTTTGTCAAATACTTTTTATATTACATTTCCGCCTGCGGATTGTTCCGGTGAGCCGCCCTTACCAGTGAACGGCATTCGCAGATTTTGTCATGCAGGAGCTTTTGCTCTTCACCGGAGGTAATCTGGTACAGTTTTTCTTCAATAAGCTGGGACTGAATGACCAGGTGGTAATAAAACTGTGTATCGGTTACACCCTGGCTGCAGAGCTTTGACAGCAGCTTTGATGCAAAATCGTATTTTTTCAGCAGAGTCCCGGCGGCGGTACTGCGGTGATAAGGAAAGAGCAGACAGTTGGCGGCGTAGGCAATTACGATCCCGGCAATTACATATGCCAGACGGATAAGCAGCATACGGCTGACCGGCGCCCATCCGAATGCGCTCATAAACACAGCCCCGCCCAGTGCGCCGACCGTGGAACAGGTAAAGGTACCCTTATAATCGGTAAAATAAAAGCTCAGATAGCCCGACAGCATCATAATGGCGGTTCTGCCAGTCGGAGACGGAACCAGAGAATAGAGAATCACACTGAAGATACCTCCGGCTGCAGTAGCAAAGAGACGTTTTCCGGCCTTCTGCCCAACGTCATCCGCGTATGGAAGCGAGACAGAAGCAAGGGTGAACAGAAGCCACTTTCCGTGGGGGAGTTTCAGGCTCTGGACCAGCAGTGTGGCGAGTGAAAGCAGGAGCGCGACGCGCAGGGCGTAAATCACACGCACTCTGCTTACTTTTAAAGCAGCCTGAATCCGGATGGAAAGGGAAAGCAGGGTAGGGCGATAGTGGGATTTTTTTTCAGGATCTGCCATATGGACAAGATGGTTCCTGATATATTCCAGGCTGTTGTAAAACTCCTCCTGGCGCAGGTCTTCTGGATCTGTAATAAAATCAGTCCGCGCAATGAGATGAGGGGCTGTGGTCTTCTTATTGACATATGACTCAAAGTGGCTCAGCTGAGTGAGCGTCTTTTCCAGCATATCCCGGCAGTCCTCCGGATGCTCTGTCTGGGACAGCAGAATGAGAAGGTGTTCCAGACCGCGTCCGGAATCCACTAAGGCAAAGCTGGCATCGGAGATGCACAGTTCCCGCCGTCTTCGGTCATATACCATACAGCTTAAGCGGCGTACATTCTTTCTGATATCCTCCAGACCTTCCGGTGCAGCGCTGCCGGATAAGAGACAGGATATGTACTGCTTTGCCTCCCGGATCAGAGTGAGAAGCACATCGGTAACCGTTTCTTCGGCCCGGTTTCGCCCCATCACAAGCTGGTACAGAATGATGCAGACGGCTCCCGTCACCATGGCCATAATCCGCTTCGGAAGCTGTTCCGGGCTGGAGGGGGAGATGAATACCAGAAATAAGTAGGACAGAATATATGGAAAATACAGATGTCCGGAATATTCATAGGTATATGTATACAGAATAAAATAAATCACTGCAAAGTTGACTGGCAGAGCGGCCCACGGATTTAAGGTGGAGACCAGGCAGGCGGAGACTGCCATCAGCACCAGCACGGCGGCCTGTGCAAACAGATGCTTTAAGGGGGTAGAAGTTAGATCGCGGGCCATGGAGGCCGACATCATGATCGTAAAGATGACTCCAACGATGGAATTTTCTGCTCCAAACAGTTTCTGAAACACATTGACGTAAGCGATAATAAACAGAAATGACAGAGTGGCGAATTTCAGATTTTTCCGTATCCGGTCCTGAACCACCGGCAGGATGGAACTTTTTTTGGGTATTGCCATAGATAAAAACTCCTTTCTTTCGAAGATATATGGTATCACAGAAAAAGCTGCAGTGCAATAACGTGCCATTTCTTAAAAATTTATGAAGAACAGGATGAGACCGGAAAAGAAACAGGCCGCGGCTGTTATCCTATAAACGGATAACCGGAGCCGCGGCCTGCATCATCACCGTACAGACTTTTTGGTTTGATTCTCTTTTCTGTATTTCAGCTGCTTATGTAAACCTCAGAGGTCTGTTCCGCCGGATTCCTGTCAGGAGAGGGATTCCTTATACTGCTTCAGAGCTTTCGCCAGCTGATCCGGGCAGGAGGTAGGTCTGGGACCGCAGTGGATTCCGTCGAGACGTTTGATGGCCTCATCTACGTCCATTCCTTCAATCAGACGGCCAAGACCCTGGGTATTACCGGAACATCCGCCAACAAAGCGAACATTGGTAAGCTTGTTGTCCTGAACTTCAAAATTAATTTCCTGTGAACATACGCCGTGTGTTTTATAAATCATGTATCATTCCTCCACATTTCTTCTATACTTTTATTTGTTTTCTGCCTTGTTATCGGTTTCTGCATTTTTACAATTATACAGAATAAGGGAACAGATTGTCAATAGCGGACGACACGGAAACCCTCTTGCAAACAGGGCGAAAACAGTTATAATAATCAATATATGCAAAGTATCCCGGAAGGGAACAGGAAAAGGAGGCGCTGTATGTTAGGAATTATCGGAGCCATGGATGTGGAAGTGGCGGAAGTAAAGGAAGCAATGCAGGGTGTGGAAGTAAAGACCATGGCCGGCATGGAGTTTTATAAAGGAACACTGAAGGGAAAAGAGGCGGTGGTCGTCCGTTCCGGAATCGGTAAGGTGAACGCGGCGGTGTGTACGCAGATTCTGGTGGATCACTATGGAGTGGATGCGGTTATCAACACGGGGATTGCCGGATCTTTAAAAAATGAGATCGAGATCGGCGATGTGGTGCTCTCTACCGATACGGTGCATCACGATATGGATGCGTCCGGATTCGGGTATCCGGCGGGACAGATTCCGCAGATGGAAGTGTTCTCATTTCCGGCCGATGAAACGCTTCGGAATCTGGCTTTAAAGTGCTGTAAGGAAGTGAATCCTGACATTGGAGTTTTTACCGGAAGGATTGTTTCCGGGGATCAGTTTATTTCCGATCAGGTTAAAAAAGACTGGATTGCGGAAAATTTCGGTGGATACTGTACGGAGATGGAAGGCGCGGCCATCGCTCAGGCGGCATACTTAAACCACGTTCCATTCTTAATCATCAGGGCCATCTCAGACAAGGCTGACAACAGCGCAACCATGGACTACAGCGAGTTTGAGGCCAGGGCGGTACGCCATTCCGTAAATCTGATTTTAGCCATTGCAGAAAGGTATTCATGTTAAGTTAAGAATCGAATCCTGACGGGATTTGACGAACGATTCTAGGCTCTCTCATCTTCCCAAAGGAAGTTTCGGTGGTTATAATAATCCTATCACCGGAACAACCGGGAAGAAAGGGGAGCTATTATTATGCTGGAATTTTTACAGACAGGCAAAGCGCTGTACGTGCTTGCAGCCGTATGCGGCCTTGGGGTCGTGACCAGATGGCTGACACGTAACCTCTACAAAAGATTAATTAAAGAAACGGACAACATGTCACTGACGAAGAATAAGAATCTTCGTGCATTTAAGCAGAAGACAGAAAGCAGCTATCAGATGAATCAGGGGATTCCGAAAATCAGGCCTTATTTAGAGAGGCAGATGTATGATTTCAGATTTATGGGCATGACGCTTAACGGATGGAACACTTTTTCCAATCAGATGACGCTTCTTTGTTTCCTCGCAGGAGGGGCGGCGGCGTTCGGTGCATACTGGTATCGTACCGATCCTTATTACATAGTACTGTACGGCTCCATGGGAATTCTGGCAGGGCTCTTTACAATCCTTGTGGACCACGGAGCAGGAATCGCGGACAAGAAACAGCAGCTGTTTACCGCACTCGATAATTATCTGGAAAATACGCTGATCTACCGTTTGGATCAGGAACGAGATGAAACACAGGCAATATCGGGGCCTCATATGGAAACCCGTGAAAATATCCGGTCGATCTATCCCGTGGCAGCAGGTACTGCGGCAGGACAGGCAGAAGAGCCGGAGAAACAGGAAAGTGTGCGGGGAAAGCAGAGAAACAGGACGGAGCGCATGAAAAACCAGCTGAAGGCGGAATCGCAGGCTCGCAGACAGAACAGCGGCCGGTCCGACGGAAGGCAGAGAGATGGAAGACAGGGCGGTATCATACAGGAAACGATAAGTACAGAGTCCGGTATGAGCCCGGCAGCTGACGAGATGCAGCTGGGAGCCGGGAATCAGAATATGGTGCCGGAAATGGTACGGAGCGGCATCGGGCCGTCAGAAATGGAAGGATCCATACGGGATGTGGACTATTTAAAGAAGAGTCTGGAACAGATAGCGGCCAGCCGCGAACGGGGAAGAACCGTAAAACAGCAGGAGGACTGGCTGAAGGATTTGAACCCCGAGGAATTGAAGCTGATCGGAGAAATTCTGCATGAATATCTCACGTGAACATTTGGAAGGGAAAGGAAAATTATATCGCAATTGGAGGGGATTTATGGTATACTGTTCCTGAACAGGCATTCTAAAACCTGAAACAAAAGGAAAAGGAGAATGATAGAGATGGGAAAAGAAGTTGTATTTGATTATTCCAGAGCGGCAGGCTTTGTCTCAGCAGAAGAGATGGATAATATGAAAGCCACAGTGATGTGTGCAAGAGATGTGCTGATGGCGGGGTCCGGCGCCGGGAATGATTTCTTAGGTTGGATTGATCTTCCTGTAGACTATGATAAGGAAGAATTTGAGAGAATTAAAAAAGCGGCGGCGAAGATTCAGAATGATTCTGACGTACTTCTGGTAGTAGGTATCGGCGGCTCCTATTTAGGTGCCAGAGCGGCCATTGAGTTCTTATCCCACAGTTTCTATAATGTATTGCCGAAGGGAAAACGCAAAACTCCGGAGATTTATTTCTTAGGCAACAGCATCAGCAGCAAATACATCCAGGATTTGAAGGATGTGCTGGAAGGAAAAGATTTCTCCGTTAATATCATATCCAAGTCCGGTACAACGACAGAACCGGCAATTGCATTCCGTGTCTTCAAGGAGATGCTGATCGAAAAGTATGGCCGTGAAGAGGCGAATAAGAGAATTTACGCTACGACGGACAAGGCCAGGGGAGCACTTAAGAATCTGGCGACAGAAGAGGGATATGAGTCCTTTGTCGTGCCGGATGACGTAGGCGGACGTTTCTCGGTCCTGACAGCGGTCGGACTGCTTCCGATTGCCGTATCAGGCGCTGATATTGATAAATTAATGGAAGGTGCTGCAGCAGCGAGAAAGGCGGCTCTGGAGACTCCTTATGAGTCCAACTCCGCATTACAGTATGCAGCGGTGCGCAACATCTTACATAGAAAAGGCAAGGCAGTTGAGATTGTGGCTAATTATGAGCCGAGCCTTCATTACGTTTCCGAGTGGTGGAAACAGTTATTTGGTGAGAGCGAAGGAAAAGACCGCAGAGGTATTTTCCCGGCAGCCGTTGATTTAACCACGGATTTACATTCCATGGGCCAGTTCATCCAGGACGGTTCCCGTGTGATGTTTGAGACCGTGCTGAATGTCGAAGAATCCCCGGCCGAGATTCTGCTTCAGAAGGAAGAAGTGGACACGGACGGCATGAACTATCTGGCAGGCAAAAGTGTAGATTTCGTCAACAAGAGTGCCATGAACGGCACGATCTTAGCCCATACGGACGGCGATGTACCGAACCTGATGGTAAAGATCCCGGAACAGGACGAATACTGCCTGGGTCAGTTATTCTATTTCTTTGAGTATGCGTGCGGCGTCAGCGGTTATATTCTGGGTGTCAATCCGTTCAACCAGCCAGGCGTGGAGAGCTATAAGAAGAATATGTTCGCTCTTCTTGGCAAGCCTGGATATGAGAAGGAAAGAGAAGAATTGTTAAAGAGATTATAGGACGAAAACTGAATAGGGTATGAATAGATAGTCAGGACCCGTATTCCACAGCTGGGTGAGCAGTTGCGGAGTGCGGGTCCTTTTCTATATCCATATTTTTCCCTGATTATACAAAAAAATTAATATGTTCATTAAATAAGTGTATGATATAATAAAAGCATACATCAGAACTGGCGGAGTATCTGCAGACGATTGGGATCTGTGACTCCGGTGCAGTCAGCAAGCATGACGGATCATGACGGATCTATAGGAATGGCTGATATTTGCGGATCAGGGGAAGAGAAGTGGAGGGGCGGATCTCATGAAAAGGAAAAGAATATGGAAGGCAGTGGTGCTGTCCCTGACTCTTGCCTGCGCAGTATCCGGTTGTGCGCAGGGGAAAAAGCATGGGCTGGATCCGAAAAAACCGACTGTTATTACAGTCTGGCATGCATACAATGCTTTTGCAAAGACGAAATTTGATGAAAAAGTAACGGAATTTAACGAGACGAAAGGGCTGGAACTGGGAATCGTGGTGGATGCCTACGGTTATGGTTCGAGTGGTGAACTGGACGATGCTTTGTTTAACTCCGCCAATAAGATTATTGGATCTGACCCGCTTCCCAATGTGTTTACGGTATATCCGGACAGCGCATACCGGCTGGATCAGCTGGCGCCCCTGGTAGAGATGGAGGAGTATTTCAGTGCGGAAGAGCTGGAGCGATACCGGCCAGAGTTCTTAAGCGAGGGCGTCTGGGGAGAAGAAGGCAGACATAAACTGATCCCGGTGGCGAAATCGACAGAACTTTTATTTGTCAACGAGACTGGCTGGAGAAAGTTTTGCTCAGACACAGGGATTGCGGATGAGGCGCCTGGCACATGGGAGGGGCTGGTTTCGGCGGCGGAGGCGTATTACAGATGGTCCGGCGGACAGCCGTTTCTGGGAATGAACAGTTTTAATGATTTTGCTGTGCTGACAGCGATTCAGGATGGAGCGGATCCCTTCCCCACAGATGGGAAAAGCGTTTCGTTTGCCTATTCGAAAGAGACAGCGAGGAAGGCGTGGGATGCTTATTACGTTCCCCATATGATGGGGTGGTATAAAAGCAGCGTATTTAATCAGGATGGGGTTAAGAGCGGAAGCCTGCTTGCCTACATAGGCTCGTCTGCCGGCGCCGGTTACTTTCCAAAAGAGGTGATCGTGGATGGAGAGAATCAGTACCCCATAGAGTGCAGCGTGCGGCCTTACCCTACGTTTGAGGGGGGACACGGGTATATGTCCCAGAGGGGGGCGGATATGGGAATATTCCGTTCCGGGGAGGCAGCAGAGTATGCGTCTGCCGAATTCCTGAAATGGTTTACGGATTCTGAACGGAACATTGAGTTTACCGCGTCGATCGGATATATTCCGGTGGAAAATGCGGCATTGTCATCCATAGAAGAGCTGGAAAAATTTGTACAGAAGAGTGATAACGCGGAGGCGGTAAAAAAGAGTGTGACGGCGGCCCTTGAGGCGATGCAGGAAGGGAAGTTTTATGCCAGAAGGCCGTTTGAGAATTCCTATGAAGTGAATGAACTGTTTTCCCGCTCCCTGGAGAAGAAGGTGGAGCTTGATTTAAATGAGCTTCAGAACCGGGTGGAGAATGGTGAAGACAGGGGGACGGTGATATCCGGGTTTATGGACGACGGGAATTTTGAAGCATGGTATCAGAACTTAATGAGAGAAATAAATGGAGAGATTAATGGAGAAATAAATGAATAAAAAGGTGAGAAGTGATTCGATCGCCTTTAAACTGGCGCTCACATTTGTGGCGTCGGTTGTGATTCAGAGTCTGTTGATGACGGCTCTTCTGAGTCTGGGCGGTGTGATCGGGCAGTCCCGGGAGAATGCGTACCAGATTTTTTCGGAGAAAGTGAAAAACCGTTCGGTAACCATTGAAGGGGAGATGAAAAATGTCTGGACGAATTTTGAACTTTATACGGATGAACTGAGCCGGTATTTTACGGAAGCTGAAAGAGATGAGAACGGGGAACTGCTGGAAAAGGAAGAACTGCTTAAGGCGGTCGCCCCTACGGTACTGAATGCGCTGTACTATACAAAAACAACGGGGGCATTTTTGATTTTAGACAGGGGGACGGAGGAAACAGAGAGTTATCCGGCCCTCTACTTCAGGAATGCCAATCCGAACCGGGTTGATGAACGCAATTCCAATACCTATCTTCTGGCAGGCCCCTGGGATGTGGCTCAGGAGACTCAGGTAGTGACGGATACTGCGTGGAAGTACCGGCTGGAACTGACGGATGCCAGCCGTGCGTTTTATGAAAAGCCATTCAGCAGTGTGGGACTGGCAGGTGATGAAAAACTGCTGGGCTACTGGTGTCCGCCGTTTCGCCTTTATGAAGGGGGCGAAGAGGTGGTTACCTATTCGATACCCCTGGTAGACCAGCGGGGAAGGGCGGTCGGTGTATTCGGTGTTGAGATATCGCTGAATTATCTGTATAAGTATCTGCCTCCGTCTGACCTGCTGGCGGTGGATTCCTACGGTTATGTGATCGGAATCCGTTCCGGAGAGAACGACGGGATCCGTCCGCTTGTCACACACGGTGCTCTTCAGAAACGTATCCTGCAGGCTGAGAGTCCGATGGAGCTTAAGGCAAAAGACTCTGAGAATGGTATTTTTCTATTGGGAAATCACAATGGAAACGGTGCGGTCTATGCATGTCTGGAACAGATGGGAATGTATTACAACAATACCCCGTTTTCGGGAGAAGAGTGGTATCTGATTGGTTTGATGGAGGAAGATGCGCTTTTGCAGTATCCGCATCGAATCCAGGAGATCCTGTTCTATTCGTTTCTTGTTTCGCTTTGCGCCGGCGCAGGAATCGCGGTGCTGATCAGCCGGTGGTTTACCCGTTATTCACGACTTCTGGAACTCTCCGAGGTCCCTGTGGGGGTCTTTGAGATGGGGGCCAAAGGCAATCGGGTTTACATGACGAACCAGATTCCGCGGCTCCTGGGATTATCGAAGGATCAGGAACGGACTTTTTGCAGGAGCCGTAATGAATTTCAGGCATTTTTAAAGAAGATTTGTGAGAAGCCTACAGAGGATGAAAATATATTCTGTCTGGAACAGCCGGAAGGAAAACGCTGGATCCGTTTAACGCTCCGGGAGGACGGCGAGAAAAAGAGCGGAGTCGTGGAGGATGTCACAGAGGAAGTCCTTAAGACCCAGTCGCTCCGAGCGGAAAATGACCTGGATGGCCTCACAAGGGTGCTGAACAGAAAAGCATTCGAACACAGGCAGCAGAAATGGGAGGGAATGCTGGAGTTTGGAAAACCGCTGACCGTCCTGATGTTCGATTTGAACTGCCTCAAAGGGGTAAACGACGAGTTCGGGCACGAAACAGGCGATAAGTATATCCGTTTTTCAGCCAGAGCGATCTCCGGAGCCCTGAAGGATGCATGGATATACCGCATCGGCGGTGATGAATTTGCCGCTGTAATTGAGGGAGTATCGAAGAATTCTCCGGAAGAATGCAGCCGTCTGTTAGCCGGCCAGGTGGAGGCTTACGGAAAAGAAAATGGCTTTAAGGCGGGAATCGCCTGGGGATATGCAGGCTCAGACCCGGGCAGTAAGGAAAACTTCAGCGAACTGCTGTCCCGCGCGGATCATAATATGTATGAGATGAAGAAACAGATGAAGTCTGCTGATTCATTGTAAATATGGGGCCCATGCCTGCAATCTGATGAGGATTGCAGGCATGGGCCTTTGTATCAGCTTTTATTGATGTACCGTATTCTGTTTCCTGTACTGATTCGGACTCATCCCCGTAAACTTTTTAAATATCTGTGAGAAATACGACTGTGAGGCGAATCCCGTGCTGGATGCGATCTCTGCGATCGAGTAATCTGTCTGGGTGAGTAAGTCCTTGCTGGTCTGAAGGCGGCGCTGGATCAGATAGGTGATGGGCGACATCCCCAGATATTTGGAAAAGGTATGCGACAAATAAAACTTGTTGATATGGGTGGCCGCCGCCAGAGAGTCCAGGGTAATCGGCTGCGCATAATTCGCATCCAGATACCGTTTGGCGCTGGCACATTCCTTGGGCATGCGGGAGGTGTCCGTGGAGATGATGCCAAACTGGTCGTTTCTCGTGATATAGATGAGAAGCACCTCCAGAAGGTCATGGCATACCTGTTCGTAACCATTCTTTTTCTCTTTGATTTCGCGAAGCATCAGCTGGGAAAAGTTCAGCAGATGCTTTTTTTCAGCGGAATAATTATAGTAACCGTAGTTTTGCGGGGCCTCCGGACTGCCGAAGGAGAAGGTCAGTCCCTCAACGCCGAATACGATGTACTCCAGCGGTTTGGAATCCATGGATTTTTCCGTGTGTTCCACGTTGGGATTAACGATGACCATGTCGTGTTCCTTAACCGTGATCAGCTGGTCTTCTACCAGGAATTTTCCCAGGCCGCTGATGACATAGAACAGCTCGGTGAAGTGATGGGTGTGGGGAAGACTCTGCCAGTCGCCTTCGTATTTGGAGGTAGAGGCATACAGAAGCTGGAAATTCAGTTTTTGGAGCGTTTCGAGATTCTTGTCAAAATTCAATCGTTCATTACTCATAGAGGCACCTCTTTGTTTTTAAGGGTTTTTTACCTATTTTACATAAAAAAAGCAAAATAGTAATAAAAGAGTTGTTTAAAATACGTGAAAATACCGGATATATCCCGTTTATATTGTTTATTATAGGTGATATGTGTGGAAAAGAAAAGTATTTTATTGTTCTTAAAGCAAGATATATAAAAAATGAAGCAAGAATAACGTTGAAACTGGGGGAACAATACAATATACTGTAACTACAACAAACGGTTCTTGTGCAATATGACAAGGAATGATAAGGAGGATATTTATGAGAAAGACATTATCCATTCTGCTGGCAGCTTCCATGGTAGCAGCCACACTTGCCGGCTGCGGCTCCAAGCCTGCAGAGACAACCGCTGCCCCGAAGGCAGAAGAGACGACTACGGCAGCAGATGCCGCTAAGACAGAAGAGACCACAGCAGACGCAGCAGAGAGCACCGGTGATCCGGTTACCTTAAAGCTGGCAATTTTTAAAGGCGGATACGGCGATGCATTCTGGACAGCAGTGACAGACGCCTACACAAAAGCTAATCCGAACGTAACATTTGAGATCGATGCAGACCCGTCCATCGGTGAGAAGGTTAACTCCTCCATGCTGGCCGGCGACGTTCCGGATTTCATCTACTGCCCGAGCAGCAACCCGTCCGGCCTTGCACAGAGACTGATCAAGGATCAGGCGCTTGCAGATTTGACAGACGTATTTGAAGGACCTTTAAAAGGTAAAATCTTAGACGGTTTCCTGGACACTTCTCTTTCCCAGCCGTACGGCGATGGAAAAGTGTATCTGGCACCTCTGTACTACACAGCGAACGGCTTATTCTACAATGCAACCTTATTTGAAGAAGCCGGGCTGAATGTACCGACAACCTGGGATGAATTCTTCGCACTTGGCGATGAGATCAAGGGCAAAGATATCGCCGGTAAGAGCGACCGTTCCTTATTTACATACCAGGGCGGAAACGCACCGGGATACATGGAGACCGTTATCATTCCTCTGCTGACTGCTAAATTAGGCGTAGAAGGCATGAACGACTGCTTTACCTACAAAGAGGGAGCATGGGACAAAGAAGGCGTAAAAGAAGTATTTGACCTGGTTGCCAAACTGGGAAGCGGCGGATACTTACTTCCGAATACAACCGGTATTGACCATACGACAGCCCAGACTGCTGTTATGAACGGTTCTGCATTATTCGTTCCGTGTGGTTCCTGGATCGTTGGCGAGATGGCTGACATCACAGGCGAAGAAATTAACGGTAAGCCGTTTGCATGGGGCTTCGCTCCTGTTCCGGCTATGGATGGAACAGCTGACAAGTACTTAATGTCTTCTGTAGAAGAAGTTTACATTCCGGCAGCTAGTGAGAATGTTGATGCAGCAAAGGATTTCCTTGCATTCTTATACAGCGATGAAGCGATCAAGCTGAATGCTGAGAAGACCGGTGGAATTCCGCCAGTCGTTGGCGCTACAGATTTAACAAAAGACATCCTTGATCCGATGGTTCTTTCCACATTCCAGTCCTTCGACAACGGCTACAAGCCATACATTGGCGGATTTGCAGCAGTTGACAGCGAAGTAGTACCGAAGGCAGAATTCTACGGCCATGTAAATGCAGTCGTTGATGGAAAAGAAACGGTTGATGACTGGGTTGTAGCCTGCGATAAGCTTTCTGACACGGTAAGAGATTCTCTCGTTACAGCTGAATAAGGAAAGCAATAACTGAATAAAGCATAATTTTAGTGCCTGAATTGTCCCTGACAGTCAGGCACTAATCAATAAGAGGTAATGATAAGAGATAATCATAATAGAAAGGTGAGGTGCAGATGAACGGATTAGCCCAGAGGAAGAAAAAAGAGAAACGATTCCTGGCCTGCTGTGTAGCTCCTGCATTGATAGGGTTCTGCCTGTTTATACTCTATCCGGCATTTCAGGTGTTCCGGATGTCGTTATATAAATGGAGCGGCGGTACTGGAAAAAAGACCTTTATAGGTATTAATAACTTTGTGACACTGTTTACAAGTGATAAATTCTGGCTTGCATTTGTAAATACGCTGTTTCTCATGGTATTTGTTACAATTGTTACCATGGCGCTGTCCCTGTTTTTTGCGGCAATTATCAGCAGGGGTAAATTAAAAGAGGCAAATTTATATAGAATTGTATTATTCTTCCCGAATGTCCTTTCTATTGTTGTAATCGGTATTATTTTTAAAAATCTGTTTAACCCCCTGACCGGTATTGTCAATTCCTTTTTATCAGCCATGGGAAAGGCCAATCTGCCTAACTGGCTGGGAGACAGTAAGTATGTACTGTGGGTAATTGCCCTGGCCATGATCTGGCAGGCGGTCGGTTACTACATGGTTATGTACATAGCCGGAATGGATGGTGTTTCCGCGGAGCTTTATGAGGTATCTGAACTGGAAGGCGCCAATAAAATTCAGGAATTTTTCAAGATCACACTTCCGCTTATCTGGCCGACAGTCCGTACGACACTGGTATTCTTTATTCTGTCCACCATGAACATGAGTTTCCAGTTCGTTACAGTTATGACCAACGGAGAACCTCAGGGCCATTCCGAGGTGCTCTTATCCTATGTCAACAAGCAGGCCTTCAGCAACGCAAACTTTGGATATGCAATGTCCGTTTCCGTCGTTGTTTTCCTGTTTTCCTTTATCCTGTCACTCATCGCTCAGGCGCTGACTGCCAGGAAAGACAGTTAATTGAAGGGAGGAATCAGAATGAGTAAAGAACAAAAAAGTAAAGTCGTCAGACTGTTGCTCCGAATCCTGCTGTTCGTAGCCGTTGTACTGGTTATCCTGCCTTTAATCTGGACATTTATATCTGCCTTAAAGGATAATAATGAGATCTCCCAGTTCCCCATGCGCCTTCCGAAAAAGCTTCAGTGGAATAACTTTGCAAGGGCCTGGACCAATGCGGATATCGGCAAGAACTTCTTAAATTCTATTTTTATTACGGTGTTTTCCATGGTGCTGTCACTCGTCATGGTGGTTCCGGCTTCCTATGCGCTGGGCAGATATAAAGGCAAGATCCTAACGCCGGTGAAAGCGCTGTTTATGGCCGGTATGTTTATTCAGAAGAACTATCTGGTAGTGCCGCTGTTCTTACAGCTGTTAAGCTTTAATATGTTAAACAGCCGTGTGGCCATGTGTATTGTTTATGCCTGCACAACACTCCCGTTCTATATCTTCCTGATGTCCGGATTTATGGAAGGGATCGATAATGCATATGTGGAGGCTGCCGGGATCGACGGCGCCAGCCATTTCCGGACCATGGTGAGCGTGGTTTTCCCCATGTGTAAACCGGGTGTTGCAACGATGCTGATGTTCTCTTTTATGGAATACTGGAATGAGTACATTCTGGCCCTTCAGTTCCTGCGGGATGATACCAAGAAGACTCTGCCGGTAGGTCTTAAAAACATTATGGAGCAGGCAAGATTTGCGACAGACTGGGGCGCATTGTTTGCCGCTATGGTGATTGTTATGATTCCGACCATGATCTTCTATCTGATGGTACAGAAGAAACTGACGTCAGGTCTGAGCATGGGTGGATTAAAGGGATAATACTGAAACTGAAAGATTTTGAGAGAGGACAAAACTGACTATGAATGAGATTACCGGAAGACTTACCCTGCCTACGGATGTGGACATGGTAGATGAGACAATCCGACTGAAAAATCTGCTGGGGGCGGACGCCCTTCGTGACTGTGACGGAACGAATATGCCGGAGGAGCTGTTAAAACTGGACGGCAAGATTTACGCCACCTATTATACAACGAGAAAAGATAATGACTGGGCCATGCAGAATCCGGAAGAGGTTCAGCAGGAATATTTAATCAGCGACCGGATCACGGCACGGGGGGAGACGCTTCGCATCGAACTGATGCACGGCTTCCACACCGAGCAGTTAAAGGTCAACACCATCGATGATCCAAAGCGCTGGTGGGAAGTAATCGACCGGACAACCGGTGAAGTGGTTCCTGTGACCGACTGGGAGTACGACGAGGCTTCCGGAGAGGTCGGGATTAAGACGATACCATATCACGAGTATACGGTAAGCTTCCTGGCTTTTTTGATCTGGGATCCGGTACATATGTACAACTTCATCACCAATGACTGGAAAGATGCCGAGCATCAGATGACTTTTGACGTCCGGCAGCCAAAGACTCAGGTCTTCGTTAAGAATAAGTTAAAACGCTGGTGCGAGGAGAATCCGGATGTGGATGTAGTCCGTTTTACTACCTTCTTCCATCAGTTTACCTTAACCTTTGATGATAAAAAACGAGAAAAATACGTGGAATGGTTTGGCTACAGTGCCAGTGTCAGCCCCTATATTCTGGAGCAGTTCGAGAAATGGGCCGGTTATAAGTTCCGTCCGGAATACATCGTGGATCAGGGATATCATAACTCCTGCTTCCGTGTACCGTCGAAAGAATTCCGCGATTTTATTGAATTCCAGCAGATTGAGGTAAGCAGGCTGGCCAAAGAGATGGTGGATATCGTCCACAGCTATGGCAAGGAAGCCATGATGTTCCTGGGAGATCACTGGATTGGAACAGAGCCCTTTGGCAAATATTTTGCGGGGATAGGCCTTGATTCTGTTGTTGGTTCCGTAGGCGATGGTGTAACCATGCGCATGATATCAGATATCAAAGGTGTGAAATATACGGAGGGCCGGCTGCTTCCCTATTTCTTCCCGGATGTATTCTGCGAAGGAGGAGATCCGATTGGAGAGGCGGAAGACAACTGGATGAAGGCCAGAAGAGCCATGCTGCGTTCCCCGCTGGACCGTATCGGATACGGCGGTTACTTAAAGCTGGCGATCGAGTGGCCGGGCTTTATTGAAGAAATCCAGAAAGTGGTGGGAGAGTTCCGCCAGATTCAGGAAAATATGGATGGAAGCCGTTCTCATATGGCGCCGTTTAAAGTGGCTGTCTTAAACTGCTGGGGCGCGCTGAGAGGCTTTATGGCCAATGAGGTTCACCACGCCATTTATCACAGGGAGATCTATTCCTATGTCGGTGTTCTGGAGTGCTTAAGCGGTATGCCGATCGATGTGGAATTTATTGACTTCGACCAGCTCAGAGAGGGAATCGACCCAGACATTAAGGTCATCATCAACTCCGGCGACGCTTACACTGCGTGGAGCGGAGGAGACAACTGGAAGGATGAGAAGGTCGTGACGGCTGTCCGCCGCTTCGTAGATCAGGGAGGCGGATTGATCGGAGTGGGAGAGCCGACCGCCTGCCAGCATCAGGGACGTTACTTCCAGCTGAGCGATGTACTGGGAGTTGACCGCGAGATGGGATTCTCTTTAAGTACTGACAAGTACAATGAGTTGAATCAGGAGCATTTTATTCTGGAAGATATCGAAGGCGAAATTGACTTCGGTGAGAGCAAGAGCCGGATCTACGCTCAGGGCGACCACTATCAGATTCTCAACAAGGACGGAGAATACAGCCGTCTCGTTGTAAATGAATACGGTCAGGGCCGCAGCGTCTACTTTACCGGTCTTCCTTATTCTCCCCAGAACTGCCGAATCCTGCTTCGCGCCATATACTACGCGGCTCATAAAGAAGAGGAAATGAAGAAATATTATGTAACCAACGTAGATACGGAGGTCGCTGCATATGAGAAGACAAAGAAGATTGTAGTGATCAACAATTCAAAGGAGCCGAAGACTACGGAACTGTATGTGGAAGGCGTGTTGAAATGCCGTCTTGACATGGAACCCATGGAGATGCGGTGGATCGATATGTAAAACAATCAAATATGTGATGATCAGAAAAAGAAAAAGGTATTCAGCAGCCGGGAACGGCCATGGAATGCCTTTTTTCCTTTTTATGCCAGAGCAAAGTGAGAATTAGTAAAAATATTGGCTAAAATTCAAAAACACATGAAATTATCCTCTCTGTTTTCCCTTCTCTGTTCTATAATGGTACCATAATCAATACAGAGAGGACATTACGGAATGAGAAAAACGGTATGTATAAATGAAAACTGGTTCTTTTCAAAGACATGCGGAGTACTTCCCGACGCTCTGCCTGCCGGCTGGGAAAAAGTAAATTTGCCCCATACGTGGAATGCGGCAGACGGTCAGGATGGAGGCAATGATTATTACAGGGGGATCTGCTGGTATGCGAGGTCCCTTTACCAGCCTTGCGGGACTGACGGGCTGAGAAGCTATCTGGAATTTGAAGGGGCGGCGATGGCGGCGTCCGTATATGTAAATGGAACCAATGTGTGCAGCCATGAAGGCGGATATTCGACCTTCCGCGCGGATATCACAGACCATCTGCGGGTCGGAGAGAACTTGATCTGTGTATCTGTGGACAACGGAGTAAATGACCGGATTTATCCGCAGATGGCGGATTTTACGTTTTATGGAGGTCTCTACCGGAATGTAAACCTGATAACAGTACCGGAAACTCATTTTAACCTGGACTATTATGGCGCACCGGGTCTTGCATACACTGCAAAGACAGAGGGAGAAACTGCGGCCGTGGAACTGAAGGCCTGGGTCACGGCTCCGGAAACGGGAGACAGCGTCTGCTTTACGATTCTGGACAGCCAGGGCATCACAGCGGCTCAGGGCTATACTCCGGCGGAAGCGTGCAGCAGTACGGTGCTCTGCCTGACATCTCCTCATTTATGGCAGGGAGTTTTAGATCCTTATCTGTATACCGTAAGGGCAGAGCTTGTACGCCGGAATGAGAGAATCGACTGTGTAAACGTTAAAATGGGAATCAGGGAATTTTCTGTTGACCCTGAAAAGGGATTTCTTTTAAATGGTATCCCTACCCCGCTGCGCGGCGTTTCCCGTCATCAGGACAGACTCGGTGTCGGAAGCGCGCTGACAAGAGAGCAGAATCTTGAGGATGCCGAATTGATCCGGGAGATTGGCGCCAATACAGTTCGTCTGGCCCACTACCAGCACAGCCAGGATTTCTATGAGGCGTGTGACGCCATGGGATTTGTCGTATGGGCGGAAATCCCGTTTATTTCGCGTATGAGCGGCAATCCGGCCGCCCATGAAAACTGTATTCTGCAGCTGAAGGAACTGATTTTACAGAACTATAACCATCCGTCGGTCTGCTTCTGGGGAATCTCCAACGAGATTACGATTGGCGGCGACAGCCCGCAGCTTCACCGGAATTTAAGAGAACTGAACGATCTGGCTCACGCCATGGACTCCACGCGGCTTACAACCATGGCTCACATCTCGATGCTGGAGCCGGATAATGAGCAGGTGTATCTCACGGATGTGATGAGCTATAACCATTATTTTGGCTGGTATGGCGGTAAGCTGACAGGGACGGAGGCCTGGATGGACAAGTTCCATGAGGCGCATCCGAACCGCCCGGTCGGGATATCCGAGTACGGAGCGGAGGCCAACATCACGTACCACAGTTCCGAACCGAGATGCCGGGATTACAGTGAGGAATACCAGGCGCTGTATCATGAGCACCTGGCTGAGGTTATCAGCCGCCGGCCGTACATCTGGGCGACCCATGTGTGGAACATGTTCGATTTCGGCTGCGACGCCAGAGACGAGGGCGGTGTAAAAGGGCGCAACAACAAGGGGCTTGTCACGCTGGACCGAACCATAAAAAAGGACGCTTTTTATATCTATAAAGCATACTGGAGCAGAGAACCGTTTGTTCATATCTGCGGAAGGAGATTCGCGAGGCGGACCGGAGATTTTCTGAGTGTTAAGGTATATTCCAACCTGCCGGATGTGACGCTGTTTCTGGACGGAATCAGGATCGCGGACCGGATGGGGGATAAGGTATTTGAATTTCAGGAGATTCCGTGGACGGAGGGGATTCATTTTGTCCGGGCCGTGGGGCAGGACTGCGAAGACTGTATCACTCTGGAACGGGTCACTGAGCCGTGGGAGCCGTATATTCTCGTGGACGAGGAAGCGGCCCAGGGAGACGGGGCGGCTAACTGGTTTACAAACCTGATCGTGGAGACTCCTCCGGAAATGACGTTCGATCCGCAGTATTTTTCCGTGAAAGACAGAATCCGGGAATTACTCGGATGCAATGAGGCGATGGAGGCAGTCGTCGGAGCCATGTACTCATCCTCCGGCATGAAGTTTAAGAAAAGCATGCTCAGCATGATGGGGGATAACTCACTGGAAGATCTCCAGGAGATGATCGATAAGGCATCCGGGGAAGAAAACAGTGTGAAGCCCTCTATGAAACAGGTTATGACACGGCTGAATGCCGTTCTGCAGACAATCAGGAAATCCTGATTGTCTGCTTTTTGACCCTGTGGGAGGAGGAGGCGTGATGAAGGAAGTTGATTTAATCAGCATGATCGAATGTGTGACAGCCAGTTTTCATATCAATTTATCCATCGTGAAATCGCCCGAGGATGAGAAAAACTGCTTTGACTTAGGACTGCGGGAGAATATCTTAAAATGCGGCCGCCCAAACGATGTTCTCCACAATATTTATGCGGGATGCGGACCTTTCATACTGCACCATGTGATTGACCGGTACGACTCGGAATACGATCTGTTTGCACTTCCGGAGGACATGAGATCCTGCGGTGACTATATTTTGATCGGGCCGTACCGGAAAGAGTATATGGATGACTTCCGGCTAAACCGGCTGATTCAAAAATGCGGGCTTCCCATTAGTCTGACCTCCGGGCTGAGAGATTACTTCTGTGAGGTTCCCATTGTGATGGACAGCGGCTCCTGGGATGAGCTGCTGCTTTCCATTGTCCGCATGTGTTATGACGGCCAGGAGATTAAAAAACGCCTTGTTGAGCTGAAAGAGGATGAGAGCATGGGCTGGAAGGAAGATCTGCCGGAGGATACCCTGGTGCACACAAAAATGCTGGAAGACCGGTACCGAATGGAGAATGAACTTTTACATGCAATTGCATCTGGGGATGCGGATACTGCTCTGAGGATCTGCCGGAAATTTTCCAGTACCTCAGTTTCCCGGCGTTTTAAGGATCCGAACCGCGACCGGCGCAATATCCTGATTACTTCCAACGCCATATACCGGAAGGCCGCTGAAAATGGGTGTGTACATCCGGTTCATATAGACCGGCTTTCGTCCGGATTTGCCAAGAAAATCGAGACGGTCTGCACAGAAAGGGAAGCCAGCCGGCTGGCCCTTGAGATGGTACGCAAATACTGCCTTCTGGTGCGCAACTTTTCTCTGAAAGGCCATTCTTCCGTAATACAGAAGATCGTAAATCATATTGATTTAAATCTGGCTCACGATTTGTCGCTAAAGAGGCTTTCGGAAGAGTATTGCGTCAATGCCAGCTATCTTTCCACACTGTTTAAGAAAGAGATGGGGCAGTCCATTACCGCCTATATTGCGGAGCAGCGGATGAAACAGGCGATTCTGTATCTTAATTCGACCGACATGCAGATTCAGGAGATTGCTCTTGCCGTGGGGATTACCGATTTGAATTACTTCAGCAAGCTGTTTAAAAAGATGACAGGGATGCCTCCCAGCGTATACAAGAAAAATTTATAGAATTAGTAAATATACAAGATAAAATGAAATATTGACAAGATATTTACTCATGCTTCTCCGGAAATAGCTGTAAAATCTAAGTACATTCATGAAAGAGAAAAGAGATGCAGCTGCTGAAAGAAGAAGGGGAAGAAAATATGAAGAGTCAGAATAACACGAAAGTTAATGGAATTCACCGGGCTCATACGTGGGAAATTGGGCTGTATGCGCTGAACAATACGTCGACAAATCTCTATGCGATGCTGATGGGATACGTTTCTTACTACGTATCCGGGCTGATGGGCGTGGCTGCGGTTCTGGTCGGAACACTGCTTACGGTTATGCGGGTGTGGGACGGCGTCACGGATCCCGTCATCGGCTTTGTTGTGGATAAGACCAACGGCAGGTTTGGGAAAAACCGCCCGTTTATCGTAATCGGCAATGTAATTATGATTATTACAACTTATATCCTTTACCATTTCGGTCATAAGCTGCCGGACAATTACGGATTGAGGCTCGGTTTCTTTGTGCTGATCTATGCTGTTTACATTATTGGATACACATGCCAGTGCGTTGTCACAAAGTCGGCACAGTCGTGTATGACGAATGATCCTGAGCAGAGACCCACGTTTGCAGTCTTTGATGCCGCATACGGCGGATTAATGTTTGCCGGAACCGGCATGCTGGTCTCTAAGTATCTTGTTCCTAAATATACGGTCGATGGGATTTCCGGTTTCCGCAATCCTGCCATGTTCCATGAATTCTGGCTGATTTTTGCGGGCCTGTCGCTTCTTTTGGCGGCTTTGTCAATCGTTGGACTGTGGAGAAAGGACAGACCGCAGTATTACGGACTGGGCGTTCCTCAGCAGATCCGAATCCGCGATTACTGGGAGATCTTAAAGCATAACCGCGCGATTCAGATGCTGGTGGTGGCGGCGTCTACGGATAAGCTGTTTCAGAATATTATGACTAACAGTATTATTCTCGTTATCGTCTTTGGCATCATCTGCGGAGACTATGGCAGCTATGGCACCATGAGCATGCTCATTATTGTGCCTCAGATTCTTCTCTGCGGTTTTGGTATTCGAAAGATTGCTGCTAAAATGGGACAGAGAAAGGCGCTGTGGACCGGTTCCATCGGAGCCATCATCTGCGCTTCCTGCATGGCGCTGCTGTTTATATTCGGCAATCCGAAAGACTTCGGATTCTCCCGCATTACATTTTTTACGGTCGCGCTCTGTACCCTTTGGATTCTGGAGAAGGCGTGCTCCGGCATGGCGGGAACACTGGTAATTCCCATGACGGCCGACTGCGCCGACTATGAGACCTACCGTTCCGGTAAGTATGTTCCGGGCCTGATGGGAACACTCTTCAGCTTCGTGGACAAGCTGATTTCCTCACTGGGAACCACGATCGTGGCTCTGGAGCTGGCCGCCGTTGGCTTCGCAAAGGTACAGCCGGATCAGACCACACCTCTGACTCCCGGACTGTTCTGGGTCGGTATCATCAGCTTCTGTCTCGTACCGATTATCGGCTGGCTGTGTAACCTTGTGGCCATGAAATTCTATCCTCTGACTAAGGAAAAAATGGCAGAAATTCAGGACAGGATTGCAGAGATTAAGGCCGCCTCTTTTGATAATTAAGCGGTTTACTGTTTGTACACGGCCGTAATTCGTTTTTCGTCAGATTTATTTAAGAATAATGATCTGGAATTAATAAGTGGGGTATAGTATACTAGATCATATTATATATTTCAAGGAGGAATCTATGAAAAAAGTTTTAGCACTTCTTTTGAGTGCCGCCATGGTACTGTCCATGGCCGGATGCGGCGGTGGAAAAGACGCCAGAACAATTTATGATGAAGCTTCTAAGAAGACTTCAGAGCTGAAGGATATGGATCTTACTACGAACGTTGCCATGACGATGTCTCAGGGGGATCAGACCATCGATGTGACAACCGCTATGGATATTCAGATGACCGGAGCCAATACGGAAGACATGAGATATCTGGCGACGGGAAAGACCTCCATGGCGGGCCAGGACATCGATATGTCGATGTATTATGAGGGCGGCTATTACTATATGGAGACGATGGGACAGAAGATCAAGTACGCCATGGATTTAAATCAGCTTATGGAACAGGTGAAGCAGAGTACGGAAGGTGCAAATATGGAATCTTCCTACATGAAGGAGATTACGGCAAAGAAGGACGGAGAGAACCAGCGCCTCACCTTTACGGCTGATGCTGAAAAGATGGATGCGTATGTGCAGGACATCATGAGCAGCATGGGAACAGCTGCCGCCGGTATGGAAGGCGTTACCTATAAGATTAAGGAAGCCAGCGGTGAAGCGGTTGTGAATAAAGATGGATACTTCTCAAGCATGAAGATTAAGATGCTTATGGATATGGAAGTGCAGGGGGAAACCATCAGCATCGATATGGATACAGACGCTGTCTACCGCAACCCGGGCCAGGTGGTTACACTGGCTGCGCCGAGTCTTGACGGCTATCAGGAAGTTGATCCCGCGGCAATGGGAGTACAGCAGTAAGAAATTAAACACATTTTTTTATTATGAAGATAACGGCAGGCATGTCAGGTGGGAATTCATCTGGCATGCCTGCCGTTTATTCCCGCGGGCTATTCAGGAATGGTGATGGAAGCGTCATTGAATCGCTTTAAGTTTACATAATTGTATTTTGTCATGGAATTTATTTCGCTATCCTCGAGTGTCGTGATCGGTGTTCCATCAGCTGTTTCATAAGTGAGTTTATACTCAATGGTTAAAAGCCGGCCTGTAGAGTCGATGGCGGCCTCCAGCGTTTCTGCTGTATACTTTCGGTTGTCAGTATAAGGCGGGGATTCTAACTCCTGCTCATGCCGCTTAAGCCGCTCATCCCGGACTAATTGAAGGGGAAGAGGAAGATAGCCGGGCTGTTCCGTGCTGCGTATAAGGGTAATGACGGTTTTGCCGTCTTCCTTTTTTCTGGATACTTCTGTGAAATCTTCAGGGGAGATACGATGGTTATAAATCCATAGTCTGCCCTTGTAGGATTCATTTCCTTTCTGGTCTCCGGAGGATTCCAGCATCCAGCCGTTTACCGGAGGTTCTGTCTGCGCTGCTGACTGGCTGGTCAAATCAGCCGAGATATGGTATTCCCCTTTATTCTTATCAAAAATCCGGTGATAGTGGCTGTCTCCGATAATCTTATGTTCAACGGTAAATGAGGAAGTCTTATCCGACGGTATGCCTGCCACGTAGTAATTCCGGCCGCCGTCTTCAGAAACGCAGATGTAGGCAATGGTCTGGAGCTCATATTTTGTATCATTCAAATAGGTGCCGTCACGGATCGTGAATTCATAGCTGTCCATGGATAGATCCTGTTCAATGGCGGCATTTATGGCGTCTGCGGCGTCTGCAAGCTTTCTTTCACTGTTTCCCGAAGAACAGCCTGATAAAAGAAGAGAGAGAGTAAAAAGACTTACAGCAGGCAGCAGTCTTAAGTAACGTGTGCTTTTTTGTATCATAAAAATCCCTCCTTGTCTGATTTAATTTTAACAGATGACAGGGAGGGAAGTATTTCTTTTTCCTTAATATTTATTCTTCAATGACCTGAATTTCCAGAAAATCGAAATCAATATGCTCGATAAAATTATCCTGTAAGAAACGGGCCTTGTCATGAACTTTAAATTCATGTATCGTGGCGTCCAGCCAGATTGGCTTGCCTAAGTCGAACTCGTAGCAGATATCATCAAGAGCCTGAAATACCATGGCAGTCCTGGACATTGAATAATCTGAGATGCAGATAACGGTATCCCGGACGAGTCTCGTGTCCTTAACAATCTTTCCCCACATGCGAAACATAGATTTTTCCTCCTTCCGTATACCTGTGGCTGCGATAAAATGAATACGATGTTGATTATATCATTAAGGCCGGAAGCGGCGCAAGGGATTTATTATTTATCACCCAAAACATGAGATTAAAAATTTGTAAAAATGATTAGAATATGATAGAATCAAGTTAGCGTTTTTTGTGGAAAAGAATCGGATAAAACCGAAGGAGGACGACAACGAATGGCACAACCGATAACAGACCAGGTCGGATTCCTGTCTGAGGCGTGCAGAGCCGTACAGGAACTGTCTGCGAGTAAAAATTCACTGGATAAAATCCGTTTGGATGAAAAGCGGCTGGAGAAGGATCTGGAGGCGGAAAAGAAGGCCGTGGCGGATGCGATCAGCCTGACTGTGAAGAAGCGTATGGAAGAGATTAACGGTTCCTATGACAAGGAGATTGCAAAAGGTCAGGACCGTTTAAAGCGTGTTCGGAGCAAACGGGAAAAGGCGAAGAGCCAGGGAATTAAGGAACGGATCGCGGAAGAGACGAAGGAACTGCATGATGATAACCGGGAATTGAAGCTGCAGATGAAGACAACGTTCCAGAAGGACCGGGTCCCCCGCTTCTGTAAATCTACATGGTACTATTCTCTGTATTTTACGAGAGGGTTTTCGGAATTTCTTATCTTGCTGGTTACGATCCTCATCTGTTTTCTGGCTGTTCCGTACGGGATCTATATGCTGCTTTCGGAGAAGTCCACGTATTATCTGATAGGGATATATTTTGCCGTGGTTGTTGTCTTTGGCGGTATCTATATTCTGATTAATAATAAGACGAAGGTACGCCATCAGGAGGCGTTAAAACAGGGCCGAAAGATCCGCGATCTGATGCGCACGAATCATAAAAAAATCCGTGTCATTACCAATTCCATCAGGCGTGACCGGGATGAGGCCGTATATGATTTAGAGAAGTACGATGATGAGATTGCCCAGATCGAGCAGGACTTAAGCGATATCACCAGCAAGAAGAAGGAAGCGCTTAATACCTTTGAAAAGGTGACGAAGACAATCATATCTGATGAGATCGCAGGCGCCAGCAGAGAGAAGATAGAACGGCTGGAGGAAGAACTGCTCCGGGCTTCGGAAGAGGCGAAGGAAGCCGAGGTGAAGGTAAAAGAGCAGACGCTTTTCATTACGGATAACTATGAGTCGTACCTCGGAACGGAATTTATGGTACCGGAGAAGTTAGATGAACTGGCCGATTTTATCCGGATGGGGAAGGCGACTACCATCAGTGAGGCGGAGGCGCTTTACAGGAGTATGAAAGGGTAGGCTGACAGGAACCGGTAATTCAATATTAGACAGACTTTAATAACCGCTGAACGGATGGATTAAAAAATCATCCGCTCGGCGGTTTTTTAGTAGTACTCATTAGGAGCCGGAATTACCGCAAGCACTGTAAATAAGGCTGGCGTCATAGATTGATATAAAACATGCACAATGGAATACAAAATAAACCAGGTAAAGTAATAATTATATGAATAAAAAAAGTATATAAAATATGAAATTCGGTATATTGTACAACTTGATTAAGAAATATATACTTTCCATATACTAAAAATACGAAGGGAAGATGAAAATGAAGCCGAAATTTGAATTTGTAAATGGAAGTCTGTGGGAAGAAAAAAAAGAGATTCCTGTTGCCAGGAATTGTGATGTGGCAATTGCAGGGGGCGGGCCGTCCGGTTTGGCCGCGGCAATTGCTTCAGCCAGAACGGGGGCAGATACGTTACTGGTTGAGAGTCAGTCATTTTTAGGGGGTGTGGCTACGTCAACAATGATGGCAGCCCTGGTGGATGCAAAGAGAGCCAATGGGATTTCAGAAGAATTGATTAAGAGAATGGGAGAAAGGAATGGAGCTCCCCTGCTTTCACCGGAAAAAAATGTAAATACAATACCATTTGATCCGGAAACGTTTAAAACCTGCGCATTACAGATGCTGATGGAGTCGGGCGCCTCTGTATTGTTTTATACCATTGTAACAGAGCCCATTGTAGTGGGAGATGAAATTCGAGGATTTATCATTGAAAATAAGAATGGCAGGCAGGCGATACTGGCCAGACAGGTGATCGACTGCACGGGGGATGCCGACTTGGCTTATCGGGCAGGAGCTCCCTGTGTAAAAGGACGAGAGGAGGATGGAAAGATGCGTCCGCTGTCTCTCCTGGCACGGATGGGCGGTGTAGACGTATATAAAACACTAAAGTACCTGGAAGAGAATCCGGAAGAAATACAGCCGCAGTACCGGAATGGAGGAATACTGAAGGCAGGAGAAGAAGACGTGGTTCAGAGGCTAAGCGGATTCTACAAGCTTGTGGAACAGGCAAAAGAGGAAGGCGGTCTTTTCCCGGAATGTCATTATTTCAGACTGGAAAATCTGTGGGCCAGCCGGGGAACTGTTATTTGTAATACCGCAAGAGCCTACTTTCTGGATGGAACAGATGCGGATGATTTAACAAAAGCAGAGATCATATGCCGCCGTCAGATTGATAAGCTCCTGGAATTTGCCCGGAAATACGTTCCCGGATTCGAAAACGCATTTGTAATTGATATATCTTCCAGGCTGGGAGTGCGTGAAACCCGCCGAATAAAGGGCGTTTACACACTGACTGATGAAGACGCATATGGAGATGCCACGTTTGAGGATCCTATTCTGTTTTTAAGTGGGAATCTGGTAAAGCGGCCTCTGCCGAAGGATCTGGATGTTCACATGCCGGAGCCGATTGAGGGTTCCGATAAAGACTGGCTGGAAAAATATCCTGAAAGAGTACCGATGGAACACCATGAGTACCAGCTTCCGTTCCGATGCCTTATTCCGCAGAATATCAGAAATCTTCTGGTTGCAGGAAGAAGCCTTTCTGTCAGTCACATGATCGACAGCTTTACGAGGAATATGATCCCATGCATGTGGTTTGGTCAGGCGGCAGGCGCTGCGGCGGGCTTATGTATAAAATATGATACAATACCTGCAGAACTGGAATATGAAAAATTGCATCAGGAGCTGAAACGGCAGGGGCTGACGTTTTGATAATCACTCACTGGAGAAGAAATGGGGATGGGAAGATGGAAAGAATACCAGTGAAGAAAAAAAATTATAAACGGTATATATCCTTATACGTAATGATGAGTGTAAGCATCTGCTACTACGTGGTCTATCGTTATGCTCCAATTTTTGGAAATATAATTGCACTGAAGGATTATAACATTCAGGCCGGAATTTTTCGCAGTAACTGGGTGGAACCGTTAAATAAATACTTTAAGATGTTTTTTGAATCCCCCAATTTCAGGCAGCTGCTGACCAATACGGCGATTATAAGCTTTTATAAATTGGTTTTTGTTACGTTTGGAGGAATCAGCCTGGCTTTACTGTTAAATGAAGCCAGGAAGAAACGGTTGAGACAGACTGTCCAGACGGCTTCTTTTCTGCCGTACTTTTTATCCTGGGTGGTTATCTACAGTATTTCCCAGGTGTTTTTCAGCCAGTCAACAGGATTGATTAATCATGCAATACGTCAGTCAACCGGAGAAACCATTCCCTTTTTATCTTCGGACAAGTGGTTCCGTTTTATCCTGATCATGACAGATGTATGGAAAGAGGCCGGCTGGTCTTCCATCATTTACATTGCGGCCATGGCGGGTATCGACCCGGCGCTATACGAAGCAGCCAGAGTGGATGGGGCAGGACGTCTCCGCATGATCATAAGTATTACGCTGCCATGCATAAAAAATGTGATTATCATGATGCTGATTTTAAAGCTGGGAACAATTATGGATGCCGGGTTTGAACAGGTCTTCATCATGTACAGTGTTCCGGTTTACCCGGTGGCTGATATTCTGGATACCTGGGTATACAGAGTTGGACTGCAGCAGATGAATTTCAGCCTTGCGGCGGCGGCAGGTCTTTTCAAGTCTGTCATCAGCTTTATCCTGGTAGTAGCGGCCAATAAGGTATCAAAAAGATGGGGGGAGTCAATGTGGTGAGTAAAATATCAGATAAATCAGTCGATTTTATTGTACATACGATTTTGCTGGTCATAGGA
Organism: Hungatella sp. SL.1.14; assembly: GCF_024460495.1. Classification (NCBI taxonomy): domain Bacteria; kingdom Bacillati; phylum Bacillota; class Clostridia; order Lachnospirales; family Lachnospiraceae; genus Hungatella; species Hungatella sp. SL.1.14. Next base: position 80,714 of record NZ_JANFYJ010000025.1, read on the forward strand.
TTCATTTATATATTTCCGCTGATTTATGTAATTGCAGTGTCGCTCACTCCTTACTCTGAAGTGCTTAAAAATGGAGGATTTGTATTGATCCCTAAAAGGATTACACTGCAGGGATATAAAGAAATTTTCAGAAATTCAGGAATACCCAGGGCTTTTATGATCACCGTGTTTATAACAGCGGTGGGAACCTTTATTAATCTGCTTCTGACTGTTACTTTAGCGTATCCGCTGAGCAAAAAAGATTTACCGGGAAGAAAGTTCTGGCTCTTATTTGTACTCTTTCCAATGATCTTTGGGGCCAGTATTATTCCCACTTACCTGGTTGTAAAAGCAACAGGATTGTTAAACTCGGTTTGGGCGATGATTATTCCTTTGGCGGTAACGGGGTATAATACCATTATATTAAAAACGTTTTTTGAAGGGGTGCCGGAAAGTCTGGCGGAGTCTGCAATGTTAGATGGAGCGGGGGAATTTCAGGTGCTGTGGCATATTGTACTGCCATTGTCGAAACCGGCAGTGACAACGGTTGGAATGTATTATGCGGTTAACCACTGGAATGAATTTTTTAATGCGGTTTATTACATTACAGATGTGAAGCTGAACCCATTGCAGGTAGTTCTCCGCAATATTATTGATGTTTCTACGATGGCGAGTACGGAGATTAATGTTCCTACGCTGACGATACAGATGGCGGCGGTTGTAGTAGTTATATTTCCGGTTTTAATTGTGTATTTTCTGCTTCAAAAGCATATTGAAAAAGGGATGCTGTCCGGAGCGGTAAAAGGATGAGTGTGTGCAGGAGGGAAAATTGAATGAAAAAACAGATGAAATATGGATTGGCTGCGGTTTTACTGGGACTGGCGGGGATGACGCTGCTGTCCGGATGCCAAAAAAAGGAAACAAAAGAGATTGGACAGGAAAACGCGGATAAGGTAAAATTAGAAGTATTGGTTGAAGGCGCCGGAATGCCGGCGTCATCGGATGAAGATCCTATCCTGGATGCTTTGAATGAACGGCTGAACATGGATATGAATTTTTCCGTTGTTCAAAATGAATACAGCAACCAGTTGAATGTCCGTGTGGCGGGAGGAAACCCTCCGGATCTGTTTTCACTGAATTACGAGCAGATGCATACCTACGCGGAGCAGGATCTTCTGCTGGACTGGACTCCTTATCTGGATCAGATGCCCCATGTGCAGGAAGTTCTGAAGCAGGAGGACTGGGTGAAGGGAATGGTAAACGGAAAAATCGTTGCCCTGAGCAAGAGGCCGTTTATCAAGCTGCACTCTCTCTGGGTCAGGAAGGACTGGCTGGATGCGCTGGGGCTGGAAGTACCAAAGACGCTTGAGGATCTGGTGAATGTATCGGTTGCATTTACCAAACAGGATCCTGATGGAAACGGGGTAGATGACACGTATGGCTTCACCGCGCCCGGCATGACGGCGGCCGGTTCTCAGGGTCTGTTTGGTTTATCTCCTGTCTTTGGGGCGTTTGGAACGACTCAGGAGGGCCAGTTTTATGTGAAAGACGGAAAAGCGGTTTATTCCACGGAAGACCCTGCATTCCGTGATGCGATTGAATTTATCCGATCCTTCATTGCAACGGGGTCCGTTGATCCGGAGCTGGTGGTGAATAAGAACTTTTCAGAGCGGGATAAGGCATTTCGCGGGGAGGCAGGCATCATCTATATCGCGTGGACGGATATGGTAAAGGGCAACCTTCAGGAACAGATGAAGGCAGTAAATCCGGATGCGGAATGGATCCAGATTGAACCGCCGGCAGGCCCGGGAGGTTCCTATGACGGTTTTATCGATCTGGGCGACACTCCGAACCGATATGCGATGCCGAAGGATATAGCGCCGGAAAAAAGGGATCAGGTGTTAAAACTGATGGATTATATTGCAAGCGGCGAGGGACTTGATCTCGTATGCTACGGTGTGGAGGGCGTCCATTATAAGAAGGAGGGAGATCAGATTACCGCTCTGCCGGCAATGTCTGATATCACATGGTCCTATAATTACCAGCTGGTTGGAAGAGATGATGTTCCTTATTACGGAGTAAAATATCCGACGCTCACGGAGTACCGGGATTTTGCTTACGGTTTGGACCGCATCAATGTGTATACAAATTTGATTCAGATTCCGGATAAGTTCAACATTGTTGATCTAAGAAGCTACGAGCAGCAGGAACTGGTGAATTTTATCTATGGTAAGAGGGACATGGATGAGTTCGATGATTTCCTGAAAACATTAGAGGACACGTATCATTTGAGCACCTATAAAGCGGCTGCGGAATCTACATTGAAAGAATGTGGATACATTAAATAGGAGAGATTATGTATAAGGTTGTACTGATCGATGATAATGAGATTTTTTTGGAATCCCTGAAAAAAAACGGCCCCTGGAATGAAACTGACTGTTGTCTGGAAGGGGTGGCGTATGATGGGATCAGCGGAAAAAAGATGATAGAGGAGCTCAGACCGGATATTATTATCACCGATATCAGTATGCCCGAAATGGATGGATTAACCATGGTGGAAGCCATCCGCAAGGAGTGTCCAGGCAGTAAAATTTTGATTATCACAGGTTATGACAAGTTTGAATATGCACAGAAGGCGCTTCAGTTAAAAGTAAATCAAATACTGCTGAAACCAGTTTCCTTACATGATCTGCAGTGCGCCCTGTCAGCAATCGGGGAAGAGTTTAAGAAAGAAGAAGAGCGGAACAACAATTTTATCAGCTTACAGAAAAAGCTGGATTTAAATAAGAGAAACTATGAGCGGGAACAGAGAAAACGCATGTTTCAATTATTATTAACTCTTCCCTGCTGCGATCAGGCGTGGATTGATAAACAGACGGAGAAGCACGAATGCTATGACGGCGGGTATACGATTTTTGTTATGCCCGCCGATCAAAAGTCTATCATTGAAAAAGATTCCGCAGTGATCGAAAGCGAGATGGAAAAATACAGAGATATCGCGCCGCTGATCCAGATCGTTTCCTTTGTAAACAGCAGTTACTTTATAACACTGGTTTTGTATAAAAAATACATGAGGAAAGATAAAATCTCATATGCGGAAGAAAAGATGAGAAATATTTTGCGTGATTTTGGGGATCAGAAAGAATACCTTCTTTCGGTAACCTGCGCGAACAATCATTTTTACAGGATGCAGGACCGATATGAAAAGCTGATATTACAGTTAGAGGAACGCATGTATTTTTTATATGAGACAGTTGCCGGAGATCAGTTAAAGTTCAGTGAGAGCCACATCATGACGTATTTTGAGACGGTAATTACGAATGTAAAGACCAGTAAATATGAAGATGGGGTTCTGGCGCTCGATAAACTGGTGGAAGAGATATCACAGTTCTATACGCCTGATCTTGTTCTGATACGGACGGCGCTCAATGGTTTTTCTGTTTTGCTGGTGAGGGCCTTTGACGGTATGGAATATGGGGAGACGGGCGCCCACGGACTGATGAACGGGTTCAACACCGTCATGAACATTAAACAGGCGAAGGAACAGCTACATGCGATATACAGGGAATGTTTAAAACAGCGATCAGGGGAGGATAAAAAGTATTCTGCTCTGGTTTTGGCCGTTCTGCAGTATGTCAGAGGCAACGTTTACGGCGATATTTCGCTTGAAAGGACTGCGCGGTACTTTAATGTATCTTCCGGATATTTAAGTGGTCTGGTAAAGAAAGAAACCGGAATCAATTATAATCAGATCGTGCTGCAGGAAAAAATTAATGCGGCAAAGGAACTGTTAAAGCATCCGGAGTATTCAATCGAGGAGATCGGAGAGAAAATAGGATATACGAATTACATCAGCTTTTACAAGGCATTTAAAAAAGCAACGGGAATGTCGCCCAGAGAATGCAGGTGAAGGTGAGCCTATGAGAGAAAAGATTAAGAATTACCTAAAAGAACGGTACTCCGATATTGGTATTAAAAAAGAGATTATCATGATAAACTCTGCCATCGTGTCGGCGGCGGTTCTGCTGACGTTTCTGTTCTGTTTTTTCTTAAACCTGGAAAAATCCACGCAGAATATCGAGAAAATTGCCCGTCAGCTGACGGAGGAGCAGTACCATACCGTGAACAGCAACATTCCGCATCTGGAAGGACAGATATTTGCACTGATGCAGAATAAAAGGCTTCAGCAGCTGCTGGCGGAGGCAGGGACGGAACCGCTGGATGTGTTTTCGAGAGACGGAATAAGAACCGAGTTGGAACAGATGTGCCATTTCTACCATTTTATCGACTTTGTTGTGGTAAAAGATTTACAGGGGATATGGTACGGTTCTGGCGGCTCCTCCGGGCTTGATTTTATCAGGCAGTGGGACAGTGAAAACGGGGAGAGGCTGAAAGCTCAGACGGGGAAGTGTATCTGGGAGATAGAAGATGGGGAAATCTATGTGGAACGGGAGATATTTAACGTTACTACCATGGAAAGACTCGGGACCATTGTATTAAATATCAATCAGAATTATTTCAATGAACTGATAGGTCTGCCCCGCAATTCCATGAATTACTGTTATTTGCTGTCAGACACGGGGAAATGTTATACCTACACGGAATCAGAAGGGGTCCCCCGCTGGAGCGATATCTCGCCTAAGATCCTTTATGAGGAGGGATATCAGGAGAAGTATCTGTTCCATGATGGAACGGTCTATCTGATGCAGGCGCTGATGGGCGGGACGGGCAGCTGGCAGATTGTCAACCTGATACCGGGGAATGTGTTTACCGACGGCTGGAAAACCAGTATTATGATATCCATCCTGATAGGTGGCTGTGCAGTTGCAGTCGCCATTTTGCTGATTTCAAAGTTTTCCAGGAATTTATCTGCAAGGATCGAAGGGGTCATCGGACAGATGGACCGGATTGCAGACGGAGAGTTTCATACGGAATATCAATCGGAACGCAGAGATGAGATTGACAAGATTCGATGCAGGTTGAACATTCTGGGGAAACAGATTGAGCAGCTTCTGGAAAATACGGTGGCGGAAGAAAAGCAGAAAAAAGAGATGGAGGTTCAAATGCTTCAGCTGCGCTATTATGCGGTACAATCCCAGATGAATCCTCACTTTATCTATAATGCACTGGAAACCATCAGCAGTATGGCGCTCTTATATGGAGCGGCTGAGGTCAGCAATGCGGTTTGTGAATGCGCAGCGCTGTTCCGGGCGAATGTAAGGCGGATCCACCAGTTTGTTACGCTGGAGGATGAACTGGAGTATGTGAAGCTGTGTATGAGATTCTATGAGCTGGCATATCCCAACCGGATCGATACCGAGTACAGGATCAGTCCGGAGCTGCAGGAGTGTATGGTGCCCAGCTTTTTACTGCATCCTTTAATAGAAAACATTATTGTGCACGGGGTTTCCAAATCTGTTAAGAGGGTTAATATATTGGTGAGCTGCAAACAGCGGGGGGATATGATCAAAATAGCGGTCTGTGACAACAGCATCGGTATCAGCCGTGAAAAGCAGCAGCAGCTTCTCGATGCAATGAAGGAGACCGACATATGGCTGAATGAGGATTCGAAGGCGCCTCATACGGAGATTGGACTGCCTAATATTTATTATATACTGAAAAGAAGCTTTGGAGAGAGGGCAGATTTGAAATTATACAGCAGAGAGGAAAGGGGAACGTGTATATTTTTAAGCTTTCCGCGTGAGCGCCAGATACAGAATTGAGTGCGGTGTTTTCCGTACCGAAAAAAGGAAGTGCCGACTTCCGGATCATAGTGAATAATTCCCGAAATCGCGGCTTATAATAGAACAGAGAATAAGAAGGACATCAAGGCAGGATATTATGAGACTATGGGAACGCATCGCAATCCGCGGCAATCGGGAAGTTTATTACTATGACACAAAACAGTCCTTTGAGGCGGAAGAGTTTGCCTCGAGGCTTTATGATTTGATCTGTATGGAACAGGAAAACGGAAAAACGGCGGGGGTTGTGTTTCTGTGTATCGGGACAGACCGTTCCACGGGTGACAGCTTAGGACCGTTAATCGGGTACAAGCTGAAGGAAAAACGGCTGGAGCGGGTGGAAATTCTGGGGACACTGGAACGCCCTGTACACGCCATGAATTTAGAGACCTACCAGGCAATTTTAAAATTTCAGTACCCGGATCACGTGGTGGTGGCAGTGGATGCCTCCGTGGGGAACATGGAGCATATCGGGTATGTGACGCTTGGAAAAGGCTCGCTGAAGCCGGGACTTGGAGTCAGCAAGGAACTGAAGGCGGTAGGCGACATTTTTATCACGGGTATTGTCGGAAGCTGCGGCAGCTTCGATCCCTTAATGCTCCAGAGCATCCGGCTGTCTGTCGTCATGCGGATGGCGGACTGCATCAGCAGAAGCATTTATCTTGTCGAAAAGTTATGGGAAAATGCTTCCCTTCTTTGACAGGTTTTGCGCTCATCCTGTGCTATGATTCATTGGATTAATATGAATAGCGGGGTGAGCCTATGGGAGAATTGTACAATCCGTTCCCGAAGCTGCCGAAGAATATACGGCAGATCGGGGAGCGTGACGCAATCGTAAAATTGTATGTAGAAGATTACGTGAATACGTATTTGAGACGTCTGTATCCGGCGGGTGGACAGGACCTACGGGTCGGCCTACTGCTCGGAAGCGTGGAGATGAACGATGGGACGCCGTATATCTTTATTGACGGCGCCATGGAAATGGAAGATGTAACGGAACAGGGCCAGAAAGTGGTCTTTTCAGAACTTGCGTGGAAAAAGGCGTATCAGAGCGTGGAACAGCTGTTTCCGAAACGGTCCGTTCTGGGCTGGTTTCTGTGTGGAGCGCCGGGAAATGATTTAAGTCCGCTTAATTACTGGAAGCAGCATGTTCAGTATTTTCAGGGACCTAATAAGCTGATGTATTTAAGCAGCGGAGTGGAAGGAGACGAATCAGTTTACATAACGTCGGAAGACGGATTCTACAAGCTCTGCGGCTACAGCATTTATTATGAAAGAAATCAGATGATGCAGGATTATATGGTTCTCCGGAAGGATGTGAGGAGAATTGAGTCCGGATCGGATGAGAAGGTTATTCAGGAATTCAGAAAGCGGATGGATGAGCACAAGGACGAGGTGACGGACAGGCACCAGACTCTTGGGCTTTTACGTGGTATGTGCATGGCCATGTCTATCGTGATCCTGGCAGGCGGAATCGTAATGTTTAATAATTATGAGCGGATGCAGGAGATGGAGAGCGTTATCGCATCCGCTATTCCGGAACGGGTGGAGTCGGCCCTGATGGGAAAGGATAACGCGGTGGCGAAGGATAAACCGGAATCCCATGTGGTCGTGGAAGAGGCGGATGGCGGAGTCTATCCGACGACGGCGGCGGTGACAAAGGAAACCATGTCAGAAACCCAGCCGGGCAGTCAAAACGGCGGAGAAGATCAAAATGGCGGAGACGGCCAGGCGGCTGGAAGCGGCCAGAAGAGTGAAAATACTCAGGCTGGCGGAGACGTCCAGAGCAGCGGGAACGGCCAGAATAGCGGAGGCGGTCAGAACGGCGAAAGCAGTCAGAACAGCGGAAACGGCCAGGATGGCGGAAACAGTCAGGAGTCTGCCCAGACGCAGGGAGGAAATAAGGGGGCGTCTAAAGAAGAGGGGGCCGGAAGCCAGAGTTCATCCGGCGGTGCCTCCCAGGCTGCGGCCGGTGGTACCCAGAGAGTTCATGTGGTTCAGGATGGAGAAACACTGTATGGGATCTGTATATCGGAATATCATGATGTAAATAAATTAAAGGAAATCTGTGAGTTAAACGGGCTGGAGGATGAAAATAAAATAGTATCCGGCCAGAAGCTTCTGCTTCCCTAAAGGCCGCAAACTCGCGGAAAGAAAAAAATAATGCGTTTCTCCCGGAAATGATGTATACTACAATCAAACCAGTTACGGCATTTTAGGAGAAAACATAATGAGTGATTTAGACTCTATGAACAGAGAAATTAAAAAAAGGCAGCTGAGACGGCAGATTGTTCCGCCCCCAGCCCCTCAGGAAGAAGACAGTGAGGAAATCGTACGGAAAGCCCGAAAGCGCGTCAGAAGGAAACGGCTTAAGATTATTCTGATTATTGGAGTGATCTTAATCGCTGCAGGAATCAGCCTGTTCCAGTATTTCCGGCTCTACCAGTATACGAGTTATGACGTCGTGTGGGAAAAAGAGTTAAAGGAAGGCAGCTTTGTGGGTTATATGGATTTTGGCGGCAACGTCTTAAAATACAGCAAGGATGGAGCCTCCTACATTGATAACCAGGGAAAAGAGATCTGGGTCCAGAGCTTTGAGATGAAGTCGCCCACTGCGTGTGTCAACGGTAATTATGCGGCGGTGGCGGATCAGCAGGGCAACAGCATCTACATATTTGATAAGTCGGGGCCTACGGGGACGGCGACTACGCTGCTTCCCATCATTAAGGCCACGGTCTCTGCTCATGGTGTGGTCGCGGCGATCCTGGAGGACTCAACCTCAAACTACATCTATTTTTATAAGAATGACGGAAGCGTTCTGGATGTAAAGATCAAGGCGCTGCTAAACGGAGAGACCGGCTACCCCGTGGATATCAGCCTTTCCCCGGATGGAACCCAGCTGATAGGAGCGTACGCCTATTTAAAGAACGGTGCACTGAACGGCCGTGTCGCGTTCCACAATTTTGCGGAAATCGGAAAAAGCGTGCCGGATCGAGTGGTAGGCGGATTTGACGAGCCTTACGAGTCTTCTCTGGTGGCGCGGGTCCATTTCCTCGATGACACTTACTCCTGTGCATTTGCAGATAACAGCGTATCCTTTTATTCGACAAAGAACGCGCTGTCGCCGGAGCTGCTTAAGCAGGTTGTGGTGGAGGAGGAGATCAGGGCGGTCTTCTATTCGAATAAGTACGTGGGGATTATTGTAAATAATGCGGAAGGCGAGAATCCGGACCGGATGGACGTCTACAGTCCTGACGGAAACCTCGTATTTTCGGAGGCGTTTCGTTATCAGTACACCCAGGCCGATATTGACGGAGAGCATGTAATTTTGTATAATGAAGACTCGTGCAGGGTTTATAATATGTCCGGACGACTGAAGTTTGAAGGAACATTTGATTTTCCCGTATCCAAGATCCGGAACGGCAGATTTCCCAATACGCTGCTGGTAACCGGACCTCAGAACATGAAAGAGATAAGATTAAAATAGACCAGGAGGAATAATACCAATGAGTAAGATCGAAACCATGTCAGTCAATGCAATTCGCGTTCTTTCCGCCGACGCCATACAGAAAGCGAAATCCGGTCATCCCGGCCTTCCTCTGGGCTGTGCTTCGGCTGCCTATGAGTTATGGGCAAATCACATGAACCACAACCCGGCAGACCCGAACTGGGCCAACAGAGACCGCTTTATCTTATCCGGTGGCCACGGTTCCATGCTGCTGTATTCCCTGCTTCATTTATTTGGTTATGGAGACTTATCCAAAGAAGATATCATGAATTTCAGACAGCTGGGTTCCTTGACACCGGGCCATCCGGAGTATGGCCACACAGTTGGAATTGAAGCCACCACAGGACCGCTGGGCGCCGGTATGGCGATGGCTGTCGGTATGGCAGCTGCGGAGACTCATCTGGCGGAGGTCTTTAATAAAGAGGATTACCCGGTTGTAGACCACTATACGTACGTGTTGGGCGGAGACGGCTGTATGATGGAGGGAATTTCCTCCGAGGCGTTCTCACTGGCAGGAACGCTGGGACTCTCCAAGCTGATCGTCCTTTATGACTCCAATCAAATTTCCATCGAAGGAAGCACCGATATCGCATTTACGGAAAATGTTCAGAAGCGTATGGAAGCGTTTGGTTTCCAGACGATTACCGTGGAAGACGGCAACGACCTGGAAGCAATCGGACGAGCCATCGAGGAAGCCAAAGAAGATACGGAGCATCCGTCTTTTATCACCATTAAGACACAGATCGGTTTCGGCTGTCCGGCCAAGCAGGGCAAGGCCAGTGCTCACGGCGAGCCTCTGGGCGAAGAAAACGTACTGGCAATGAAAGAGAACCTGGGCTGGCCATCCATGGAGCCGTTCTACGTTCCGGATGAAGTCTATGAGCACTATGCCCGCATTGCAGAGGAAAAGGCGGAGACGGAAGCCGCATGGAACGTCATGTTTGCAGCCTACTGCGAGGAATATCCGGAGATGGAAGCGCTGTGGAACGCCTATCACGATGAGAATGCAGGTGAAAAAGCCATCGAAGCGTGTGCAGGCTTCTGGAGCAAACCGGAAAAGGCCGATGCCACAAGAAATATATCAGGAAAGATTTTAAATAAAATTAAGACATATATGCCGAATCTGATCGGAGGTTCTGCTGACCTGGCTCCGTCCAACAAGACGAACATGTCGGATCTGGGGGATTTCTCCAGAGATAACCGCGGCGGCCGCAACCTGCATTTTGGTGTCCGTGAGCTGGCGATGACGGCGATCGGCAACGGAATGATGCTTCACGGCGGACTGCGCGTGTTTATTGCCACATTCTTCGTATTCAGCGATTATACAAAGCCGATGGCGCGTCTTTCCTCACTGATGGGAGTACCGTTGACGTATGTGTTTACACATGACAGTATCGGCGTCGGTGAAGACGGACCGACCCACGAACCGATTGAGCAGATGGCCATGCTTCGCGCCATGCCGAATTTCCATGTGTTCCGTCCCTGTGATGAGACTGAGACCGAGTGCGCATGGTATTCTGCACTGACCTCCAAAAAGACACCTACGGCACTGGTTCTGACGAGACAGAACTTAACGCCGATGGAAGGCAGCAGCAAAGAGGCGTTAAAGGGCGGTTACGTAATTGACGACTGTGAAGGCACGCCGGATCTGATTCTCATTGCCAGCGGTTCCGAGGTAGAACTGGCTGTCAATGCGAAGAAGCTTCTTTCTGACAGAAAGGTCCGCGTCGTTTCCATGCCGTGTATGGATTTATTCGAGGAACAGTCCGCAGAATATAAAGAATCCGTACTTCCGAAGTCTATTCGGAAGCGTGTGGCAGTGGAAGCCTTAAGTGACTTTGGATGGGGCAGATACGTAGGACTGGACGGCGCCTGCGTGACCATGACCGGATTCGGAGCCAGCGGTCCGGCAAACCAGCTGTTTGAGCATTTTGGCTTTACGGCCGATCATGTGGCTGAGGTTGCAAGATCCTTATAGACAGTAAAATGTGATGCGGCGCAGGAGGAAAACCGAATGCGCCGCCGGATAATACAAAAGGGAAAAGGAGTATCGTTCAAAATGGGAAAGAAATGTATTGGCATTGATGTAGGCGGAACCAGTGTAAAGATCGGGTTATTCGAAACGACAGGTGACCTTCTGTTAAAGTGGGAAGTTCCAACGAGAAAAGAAGAGGGCGGAAAGTATATCATCGGTGATGTGGCGGCCTCTATCTTAAAGACTCTGGAGGAGAAGCAGATTCCGATGGAAGAGGTGGTCGGTGCCGGACTGGGAGTTCCCGGACCGGTTATGCCGGACGGATCTGTGGAAGTATGCGTAAACTTAGGCTGGCGTAATGTAAATCCCGGAAAAGAGTTAAGCGGGCTCCTCGGCGGAATGCCGGTAAAGAGCGGCAATGATGCCAATGTGGCTGCTCTTGGCGAGATGTGGCAGGGCGGCGGTAAGGGTTTTGATGATATCGTCATGGTCACCCTGGGAACCGGTGTTGGCGGCGGTGTTATCATCGGACAGAAGATCGTTGCCGGAAAGCATGGGCTGGCCGGAGAGATCGGCCACATTCATATCCGCGACGAGGAGACGGAGCACTGCAACTGCGGCGGCGTAGGCTGTGTGGAGCAGATTTCCAGCGCTACGGGCATTGCGCGGGAGGCCAGAAGAAAGATGGCGGCATCGGATGCGCCGTCTGCAATGAGGAAATTTGGCGACCGCATTACCGCGAAGAACGTGCTGGATGCCGCGAAGGCCGGCGATGCACTGGCGCTTGAGACGATGGAGGTGGTAGGCCATTATCTGGGGCTCGCACTGGCACAGATCTCCATGGTAGTGGATCCGGAAGTGTTTGTAATCGGAGGCGGCGTGTCAAGGGCGGGACAGTTCCTGATTGATACCATCTATAAGCATTACGATCAGTATACCCCTATTTCCAAGAATAAGAGCGGAATCGTGCTGGCTACGCTGGGCAATGACGCCGGTATCTATGGGGCAGCCAGACAGATCCTGGATTAATTTGCTAATTTTCCGTTAATATGCCCGTAAAGACTTGTAATCAGGAATAAATGTGGTAAACTCAAACTATAGATATTACATAACGAAAGGGGTATTCTTATGAAATTTTATGTTTGCAGCCACTGCGGAAATATTATCGCATATGTAAAAAACAGCGGTGTTCCTGTCGTCTGCTGTGGGGAAGCCATGAAGGAACTGGTTCCTAATACCACGGATGCCGCGGTTGAAAAACATGTCCCCGTGATACATACAGATGGTCAGAAGGTAACTGTAACGGTAGGTTCCACCAGCCATCCGATGCTTGAAGAGCATTATATCGAATGGATTGCGCTGGCGACAAAGCAGGGCAATCAGAGGAAAGAACTGAAACCGGGCCAGGAGCCTCAGGCAGAGTTTATGATCAGCGAGGATGATGAGGTCTTAGAGGTATATGCGTACTGTAATCTGCATGGATTATGGAAGGCATGAGCAGTTAAAATGTAGAAACAGCGCTTGAAGCAGATCGCCTCAGGCGCTGTTTTTTTGCATCCGGCCATGTTGTAATCTCAAAAATTTATAGATAATTTGTGGGCAAACCCGTTTGATTGTTAACAAACAGGAAGAATAAGTGGGAAAAATTTACAATAGTATGGACATAACCTGTATTTGTAAGTAAAATAACAGGTATAAAAAGTGGAAAAAGACTTACAAAGTGGATAACTCCGGTCTGGAGTGAAGGAAACGTGGAAAAAGGAGGGACGTCATGAAGTTTGGATTCAATCCCGAAAAACGAGTCATTACAGAGAAGTCTCCGCCTGTATTTGCGTGTGAATCCCTGATTTTTTTTACTGCCTCCGGCAGTGGTATTCTTCATGTAAACGGAGTAAAGCTGAAACTTAAAAAAGGGAGCTTTGGCTGGCTTCACACGTACCATATCTATCAGTTCGAACCGGACTGGGGGGAGGTTCTGGAGCTGTTCTGCTGTCCATTTGATTATGCGTCAGCCTCTTATATCGCCTATCGGAACAGTTTGAAAATTACGATGACTGTCCTGACAGAGAGTTCCCCTGTGGTGATGCTGCGCGGGGAAAATGAGGAATATGTCAGATCACTGATGGAAGAATTGATCGAGGAGGGATCCGGGAGCGAAGCAGCAGATATCGTACATGGATACTCGCTGTTTCTGGAGATCGTCACGCTGTTTCTCCGGTATTCAGCGAGGGAGTATGAGCGGCAGGAAGGGCAGGAAAACAGGTTTGAGCGAAGTCTGGCCTGGAAGCTGCTTCAGCATATTTTTACCTACAGCAATGAGAATCTGACGAGGGAAAAGCTTGCGTCTGCCTATGGTGTCACGGACCGGGTGGTCAGCTGCCAGTTAAATCTTGTGGCAGGACAGAGCTTTGCAAGCCTGTTAAACCGTGCGAGGGTGGACCGGGCCTGTGATATGATGCATTTTGGAGGCCTGACAATGCAGTATATCGCGCGCTATGTGGGATACCATTCAGAGACTTCTTTTTACAGATCCTTTAAACAGGTGATGGGGATGACGCCTCAGGAGTACCAGAAGGCCGTCCTTCCGGAAGGCGGTAACGAGGCGGCTCATATTGACGTGCGGGCGCTGCTGATCCTTAACCATCTGTTTGGCCATTACCGGGAACCTCTGACCACGCAGGACACGGCAAAAGCTTTATACATGGAGAAGAATTCTGTAAATCCCCTTTTGAAGGAAAACTTTGGTCTGGATCACAGCGGGATTCTCACAGAGCTTCGAATGACGTATTCGGAGTCGCTGCTGGAAAACAGCCGGATGCCGGTGATTGATGTTGCATTTGCGTGCGGGTATAACAGTTCTCATACGTTTATCAGAATCTTTTCCGAGCGTCACGGAATGACGCCCGGAGAGTACCGGCGTTTCTCCGTACATGGCGGTTATGAAAGCAGATAAGGTGACAGGAGGGAAGAAATATGGAATGTTCACTGGAGACGAGAGAAGACTCCGGGTTTCGCGGAAAACAGTATTTTTCACCGGAATTACTGCCGGAAAGGCTGAAGGCGCGCTCCTTTCGCTTCAAAGGGGAGGGGGCCTTTGAAAACAGGGAGGATGTGACCGTGCTGTCCATACGGAAGGGAAGAGGGCGCATGTACTTAAACAACCGGATTTATCCGCTGGAGCCAGGCATGGTATTTATTCTTTATCCGTTTCATATCTGGAAGATGCAGGCGGAGGAAGGCGGTGAGCTGGAAGGGGAAGAATGCGTGATGAATATGGGGGCGATGCTGTTTTTGTTTGCCATACCTCCGTACCACCGTCCGGTGCCGGTTTTTGAAGAAAACCCTTCTGTTTACCGGCTGGACCAGGAATATGGAAGCCGTGTGGAGCGGCTGTGGGACCGGCTTTTGAAGGAAAATGAATCGACGGACTGCTACGGCGGAAAAATGCAGTTTTCGCTTATGATGCGGATTATGGTTCTCTGCCGGAAACATGGAAAAGTAATAGACTGTTCCAGTTTTTAACCGGTTTTGTCAAAAAATAAACGAAAAAAATGGCTGTATTGACACTCCTCTAAAATTATTTTATACTGAGGCAAAATTCTGACAGGGTCAGATAAGTTTAGAGGAGGTATATCAGTATGACAAAATGTATGATCGGGGCGTTAAAGGGGAAAGCCGCTGTAATCACTGGCGGAGGTTCCGGAATCGGAAAAGCTATGGTGGAGCGGTATCTGGCGGAGGGCGCCTCCGTGGTGGCTGCGGATATCAACGAAGAGAGCCTGAAAGTACTTCAGGAAGAACTGGAGCCGGAGTATGGAGATAAGCTTAAGATTCGCAGGGTGAATGTGTCGAGTAAAGAGGAAGTAGAAGCTATGATTGACTATACCATCGAGGCATTTGGCAAAGTGGATGTGGTCATCAACAATGCCGGTATTATGGATAATCTTCTTCCGATTGCCGAGATGCCGGACGACATGTGGGAGAGAATCATGAACATTAACTTAAACAGTGTTATGTACGCATGCCGGAAAGCGGTTCAGTATTTCCTGAAAGAAAACCGCGAGGGCACCATCATCAATACGGCATCCTTAAGCGGACTCTGTGCCGGCCGCGGCGGTCTGGCCTACACGACCTCCAAGTTTGCCGTAGTAGGTCTGACAAAGAATGTGGCGTTCATGTATTCTGATGCGGGAATCCGCTGCAACGCCCTGTGTCCCGGCGCGATCGAGAGTAACATCGGAAGCGGAATGCGGGAACCCAGCAAGCTGGGATTTACGAAGGCGGTAACGGGCAATGCCGGCCGTCACCGCAACGGATCCGCAGATGAAGTTGCCACCGCGGCGGTGTTCCTGGCTTCTGACGCTGCTTCCTTCATCAACGGTGAGACGCTGACGATAGACGGGGGGTGGAGTGCCTATTAAAAACGCGAGATAAACCTGCATTCCGTTCGTTTTAACGAACCGTTGAACTGTGCTGACAATCCGGCAGCGATTACCTTCCCCCATACCGGCTTGTCAGCTGTCTGCAGGATGCTGACTGCGAAACTGTCTGGGTGTGCAGCCATAATGGCGCATAAACAGCTCGGAATAGTAGCTTAAGTGGTTAAATCCACATTCTGTTGCGATCTCTGTAATGCTTTTATCCGTCTTTTTAAGAAGATGGGAACTTACCTCCAGCCGGTAGGAATTTAAAAAATCAATCGGTGACTGGCATAAGTATTTTTTGAATATCTGACAGCATTTGCTCCGGCACACTCCGCCGGAGGCGGCTATGGCTGAGAGCGTCAGCTTTTCCGTGTAATGCTGGTAAATAAAGGAAACCATATCTTTCTGAACTTTCGTATCCATGTCTTCAATGCCCGGAGCGGCAGTTTTACCGGCCTTGAACTGCCGGGCCAGATGTCTCCATATGAGATAGAATAATCCGATGATCTCCAGTTCATATCCATACTCACCGTGTTCTTTCAGTTGTGTCATTTCCATCAGGCAGTCCAGTATAAATCCGTGATCGGGTCGGCCGGAATCCAGATATACAAATTCAGTCTCGCGGTCTTCCAGAAGCGGCAGCAGATACTTCTGATAAATCAGCCTGTTTGATGAAAACAGCGCAGGATGAACAAGAATGCAGAGAAAGGAACAATCGTTCTGGTTAATGGAGGAACCGTAATGCATCTGCCTCGTGTTGACCATGATCCCATCGTGTTCTTTCAGAACCAGATTCTTCCCATTAATATAATAATTCATCTCACCATGTACAATTCTGATAAATTCCAGGTCATCGTGCCAGTGGCACAGTGCTTTTCTGTCCGGATACCGGGACAATTCGCCTGTCTGTATGTAGAGCGGTATGCCTGTCTCGTCGTAACGGACGATCTCGGAAGCGTCCTGCATGATATCAACGTTTATTTTTTCCTCGTTATTCAGCATATTTTTGACCCTTTCATTTGGTGAAGGCGGCGGAGGTTCTGATTTCAGGGCATTGGCGGTCGGGATTCATTTTATAAAACCACGAAATAAAATACGATTGTTATAATATAAAACGATTATACAGATATTGGAGCTGCACTTCAAGTAATATAATTATAAAATGTGATTTAACAGCGATAACTTAACTATTACTTTTAAGGAGTTCCAATGAGAGAAAATGACAAACACTTTTATAAGAATTTATTTGTACTGGTTCTTCCGATTGCATTCCAGAATCTGATGTCGGCCCTGGTCAGCGCTTCTGATGCCATGATGCTCGGTATGGTGAACCAGGATTCCTTATCGGCGGTATCGCTGGCGGCACAGGTGCAGTTTGTACTGAGCCTGTTCTGGGCAGCTTTGACCATCGGGACGACCATTCTGGCGGCGCAGTACTGGGGAAAGAACGACAGGCTGTCTGTGGAAAAGATTCTTGCGATTGTCCTGAAGTATTCTTTTGTGATATCGTTTCTGTTTTTCGCGGCGGCGGCGCTCTGTCCGCGTGTGCTGATGCATATCTTTACGAATGATGAGACGCTGATCGCGCTGGGGGCCGAATATTTGAGGATTGTCAGCTGGTCTTATCTGCTGGCGGGAATCTCGCAGATCTATCTGTGTATCATGAGAAACAGCGGCAGAACTCTTAAGAGTACGGTGTTTGGCTCTGTTTCCATGGTTTTAAATATTTTTTTGAACGGAATTTTGATCTTCGGGTTGTTGGGGTTTCCAAAGCTGGGGATCGGCGGGGCGGCCGTGGCAACCGTGACGGCCAGAGCGGCAGAGCTGATTCTGGCAATGTGGGAAAACCGCAGAGACGATGTGGTCCGGATTCGCTGGAGCCTTCTGAAAGAATCACACGCCGTACTGAGGAAAGATTTTGTGAAATACACGACACCTGTTATGGCAAATGAACTGGTATGGGGCTGCGGTTTTACGATGTTTACCGTTATTATGGGCCATCTGGGGAGCGATGCCGTGGCGGCCAACTCCATAGCCGGAATTGTAAAAAACCTGATATCCTGCTTATGCATCGGTATTGGTTCCGGAAGCGGTATTATCGTGGGAAATGAGCTGGGGAGCGGAAATCTCGTTCGCGCCAGAGAGTACGGAGGGCGGCTCTGCCGCCTGTCCCTGGTGATGGGAGCTGTGTCAGGTGTTATTTTGCTGGCGTTCAGTCCCTGGATCATGCGATATGCCGCTAACTTAAGCCCACAGGCGCAGGCTTATCTGCAGGGGATGCTGTTTATGTGTGCGTATTATCTGATTGCGAAGTCGGCTAATATGACGGTTGTGGCGGGGATCTTCTGCGCAGGCGGTGATACGAAGTTTGGTTTTCTGTGTGATACGGTCACCATGTGGATCATTATCGTGCCAGTCGGATTGCTGGCTGCGTTTGTCTTTAAGCTCCCGGTGCTGGCGGTCTATTTTCTGCTGAATCTGGATGAATTTGTGAAGCTTCCGGCGGTTTACCGTCATTATAAAAAATATCAGTGGGTCAGAAATCTGACCAGGGAGGAAACGGTTCTCAGCGGGAATGCAGAGACAGAAATCCCGCTGCAGAAATAAAAAGGAGATGGAAAAATGCTGGCGGATTACCATACACACACGTATTACAGTGATGATTCTGAGTGTCCCATGGAGGACATGGTCAGGAAGGCCGTGGCCATCGGACTTGATGAGATTGCCTTTACAGAGCACGTGGATTACGGTGTGAAGACGGATTTGAATTGTGACTATGAGGCATATTTTGAAGAGACAGACAGGCTTAAGGAGAGATACCGGGACAGGATCACTATAAAGGCGGGGATAGAATTCGGGGTGCAGAGCCACACCATTCCTTTGTTCCGCCGTGATTTTAAATGGTATCCCTTCGAGTTCGTAATCCTGAGCAACCATCAGGTGGGAGACAGGGAATTCTGGAACTATGCGTTCCAGGAGGGAAAGAGCCAGGAAGAGTATCAGACGGCCTACTACGAGGCGATTTACGATGTGATCCGGCAGTATAAGGAGTATTCCGTGCTGGGGCATCTGGACATGATAAAGAGGTATGACCGCTTCGGAGATTATCCGGACGACCGGATCATGGGGATGGTGGACCGGATTCTGAGTCAGGTGATTGCTGACGGAAAAGGCATTGAAGTCAATACATCAAGCTTTAAATACGGCTTAAAGGATCTGATGCCGAGCCGCGCCATATTGAGACGCTACCGGGAGCTGGGAGGGACGATACTGACCATCGGGTCCGATACTCATGAGACGGTGCATCTCGGTGACCATATTGCGGAAGTGAAACAGGTGTTGAAGGAAATGGGGTATCAGACGTTTAACACCTTTTCAAATATGGAGCCGGTTTATCACAGCCTGTAAATAAAATCTGCTCTGAAGAGAAACGGCACTGCAAACAGGAAAGTTCAACACTTTCGTCCGGTTTGCAGTGCCGTTTTAAATTTTGTATTTGCCCAGTCTTCGGATGTTTACAATTTTTGAGGATATGGTATACTATAATCCAATTGATTGTGCATCTGCAGAAGATGGCAGAAACCCTGTGATTTTAATGACACTTTATGATATAATGAACACGCGTGCCGCAGGTTTGCGTGCCTCTTTGAAAACGACCGGACCGGACAGGAGCTGTGAATTTAAACAAAAAAATCCTCATATAAATGAGGAGACCCCGGTCGACGAGCAACCGGGGCAATTATGAAAAATCTATGTGCAATTTGACGATATAATCAATTCGCATAAATGATTTCCTATGCATTTAGTATAAAAAATACATATGAATAAAATATGAACTTCATGTAAACAGATTATGAAAAATATAAGGAGGCTTCATGGGAGAGAAAATAAGCAGAAAAACAATTGTTATCGGTCACAAGAATCCGGATACAGATTCGATCTGTTCGGCCATCTGTTATGCCAATTTAAAACGGTGCATTACAGGGGAGAATTATCAGCCGGGCCGGGCCGGAGCAGTCAACGAAGAAACACAGTTTGTCTTAAAGCATTTTAATGTGGAAGCCCCGGAATTTGTGGAAAACGTGAAAACACAGGTACGCGATATTGAAATCAGGGAGACGGCAGGCGTGAAAAAGAATCTGTCGCTAAAGAAGGCCTGGAATCTCATGCAGGAGGCGAACGTCGTCACCATTCCGGCTGTCACCGAGGAGGGGCTGCTGGAAGGACTCATCACAGTAGGTGATATCGCCAAATCCTATATGAACGTCTACGACAGCAGTATTCTGTCCAAGGCCAATACACAGTATGCCAATATCGTGGAGACCCTGGAGGGCGCCATGGTCGTGGGGGATGAGACGTCGTATTTCAGCGAGGGAAAGGTCCTCATTGCTGCGGCCAATCCGGATATGATGGAGTATTATATTTCCAGGGGGGACTTGGTCATTCTTGGCAACCGCTATGAATCCCAGCTCTGTGCAATCGAGATGGATGCCGCCTGCATCATTGTGTGCGAGGGAGCGGCTGTCTCCATGACCATAAAGAAACTGGCACAGGAACACGGATGCACGGTTATGACGACGCCGTATGACACATTTACGGCGGCCCGCCTTGTCAATCAGAGCATGCCTATCAGCTATTTTATGAAGACAGAGGCGCTGATTACATTTGAGATGGATGACTATATCGATGATATCAAGGATGTTATGGCAAGCAAACGTCACCGCGATTTCCCGATTCTCGATAAGAACGGCAGATACCGCGGCATGATTTCACGCCGGAACCTGTTGGGAGCCAAGGGCAAACGGATCATTCTGGTGGACCATAATGAGAGGAGCCAGGCGGTGGAAGGCATGGAGAGCGCCGAGATTCTGGAAATCATCGACCACCACAGGCTGGGAACGGTGGAAACGATTGCGCCGGTATTTTTCCGCAATCAGCCGGTTGGCTGTACTGCGACCATCGTCTATCAGATGTATCAGGAAAATCGTGTGGAGATTGAACCGTGGGTTGCGGGTCTGCTGTGCAGCGCGATTATTTCCGATACGCTGCTGTTCCGGTCGCCGACATGTACCGATGTGGATAAGAGGGCGGCGCTTCATCTGGCTGAAATCGCCGGAGTGGAGGTGGAGACTTATGCGTCCGCCATGTTTGCAGCCGGAAGCAATTTGAAAGGGAAAACCGATGTCGAAATATTCTATCAGGATTTCAAGAAGTTTTCTGTTGGAAAGGTATCCTTCGGTGTCGGCCAGATCAGCTCCTTAAATGCCGGAGAGCTGGAGGAGTTAAAGGGCCGTATGCTGCCGTATATGGCGAAGGCCAGGGAAGAACATGGAATGGATATGATGTTCTTCATGCTGACCAATATTCTGACCGAGTCCACAGAGCTTCTCTGTGAAGGCCAGGGCGCAGAGCAGATGATTGCCGGCGCCTTCCGCACTTACTCGGAAGAGGGCATGGGCGTTAAAGATCACGTGGTCAGCCTTCCCGGCGTGGTATCCAGGAAGAAACAGCTGATTCCAGGCATCATGCTGGCAGTACAGGCTTAGGCCACAGACGGAAAGGAAGCTGCGGCTGGAAAGGAATTATGATGGCGAGACAATATTTTAAACCGGGTAATATGCTGTATCCGGTTCCTGCGGTTATGGTAAGCTGTGGGCGGGAGGGCGAAACGCCTAATATTATCACGGTTGCGTGGGCAGGGACGGTTTGTTCATCACCGGCCATGTTGTCTATCTCTGTCCGTCCTGAACGGTACTCCCACGCAATCCTGATGGAGACGAAGGAATTTGTGGTGAATCTGGTTACAAAGGATCTGGTGTTCGCCGCGGACTACTGCGGTGTGAAGTCCGGGCGTGATGTGGATAAATATAAAGAGATGAAGCTGACTCCGTCGCCTTCAAAGTTTGTAAAGACACCGGGAATCGGGGAGAGTCCCGTAAACCTGGAGTGCCGGGTGACGGAAGTTAAGAAACTGGGCACCCATGATTTATTTCTGGCGGAAGTGGTGGGTGTTTCCGTGAATGAGAACTTTATGGATGAGAATGGGAAGTTCCTTTTAAACAGTACCGGGCTGGTGGCATATTCTCACGGTGAGTACTTTGAACTGGGGAAAAAACTGGGAAGCTTCGGGTATTCGGTGAAGAAGACGGGAAACGGGAAGAAAAGCGGTTCTGCGGAGAAGACGAATATCGGAAATAAACGTGACAATCAGAAACATGCTTCCGTAAAAGGCACGGGAGCAAAACGCGCAGGGGGTAACAGGAGGAAGAGCAAATGATGCAGAAACTGGACAATATCACACTGGTCGGAATGCCGGCATCGGGAAAGAGCACAGTAGGTGTACTTCTTGCAAAACGTCTCGGTTATTCCTTTGTGGACGTGGATATCGTCATACAGGAAAAGGAAGGTCGGCTGTTAAAGGAAATCATAGCCGAAGAAGGATTAAACGGCTTTATGGAAGTGGAAAACCGGGTAAATGCCGGAATTTCCGTACATAAAAGTATCATAGCCCCGGGAGGCAGCGTGATCTATGGGAAGGAAGCCATGAAACATTTAAAGGAGATCAGTACGGTGGTCTATTTAAAGCTCAGTTACGAGGCGGTAGAAGCCAGGCTGGGGAACCTGGTGGACCGGGGAGTCGTGTTAAAGGATGGAATGACGCTTCGGGATCTCTATGAGGAGCGTGTGCCTTACTATGAGAGATACGCGGATATTACTGTGGATGAGACGGGGCTGGACGCGGGACAGACGGTTGATAAGTTAAGGGAAATGCTGACAGATATGTATGGACTCAGAACGTGATATCCGGACCGGCAAAAGGAGAGGGGGAGCACAGGATGAGAATTACCCAGGATGTGGCAAAGACAATTGTTAATGAAATCAGTAATACAATTAATAAGAATGTTAATTTAATGGACGAAACCGGAAGAATTATTGCCAGCACAGCTTCTGACCGGGTTGGAACGTTTCATCGGGGGGCACAGAAAATTGTAGAGGAAAAACTGGATTGTTTAACTATTTATACGGACCAGGAGTATTCCGGCTCCAGAATGGGAATTAATATGCCCATCTATTTTCAGGGTGAAATTGTCGGAGTGATTGGAATTACTGGAGAGTGGGATCAGATCAGCCAGTATGTTCAGTTGATACGGAAGGCAACGGAAATCTTATTGATGGAATCATATTTGAAAAACAGAGAGCTGCATGATGAAGCTTCCAGACGAGAGTACGTTTATAAACTGTTGTTTGAAGAGTTTGACAGGATCCCGGAACAATTTTATCAATATGGTTTTTCTATAGGAATTGATGCGGTTTTAGCCCGGGCATGTCTGACTGTGTCCTTTAAAGATGGGAGCAGGGGAGAGCGGCCAAAACAAATTTATGAATATCTTGATATGGCAGAAAAGAAAGTACATGAATATCAGGCAGAAGCGAAACAGATACTGGTTTACAGAGAACTGACACAGCTCAGTATCTTTATACCGGGAAAAGACAGTGAAGAGGTAAAAAGAACGGCAGAAGATATCAGGAAGAGGATTACTCTGCCGGAAGGAATCGAGATAAAAGCCGGCCTGGATGAGTCGTTGTATTCGGGTGCAGATATAAGAAGCGGATATACAAAGGCATGTAAAAGTTTATTGGTCGCAATGGCTTCTAACGACCGATGGCTGGTCTGCTACAATCAGCTGACCCTGGGACTTTTCGTTGATGAGGTATCGAGGGCCACAAGGGAAGAGTATGTTAAACGTATATTTGCGTTTATATCGGATGAAGAAATTGCAAAGTGGGTAAGCCTTCTGGAAGTATTTTACCGATGTGAAGGTTCGATAACAGAGACTGCCAGCGAACTGTTTATTCACAAAAACACTTTGCAGTATCAACTGAAGAAGCTTGCCTCCATAACGGGGTACGACCCAAGAAGTCTGTCATGTGCGGGACTGTATCAAACTGCTATCAAGTTTTTTTATTCCTTTTAATTGTGCAAATAGTATAGAAAAATAAATAAAATACAAGATATGCTGTCGCTTATAACAAATATGCGGCAGCTTTTTTCGTTTTCGGTAACGATGACAGAAGAATTTATTTTCGCTATACTAAATATATCAAAAAAAATGGAGGGGGAGAAGATATGGAGGTTTTTTCCTGTGATACAATGGTTGCCCTGGGAAACAGTACAAAAAGCGGAAATTTAATCTTTGCGAAAAACAGTGACAGACCGCTGACAGAAGCCCAGCCGCTGGTGGTATATCCGGCAGGTGATCATAAGCCGGATGAAATGGTTCAATGTACGTATATTAAGATACCACAGGCTGCTCATACTTACCGGGTACTGGGATCAAAACCATTTTGGATATGGGGATTTGAGCACGGTATGAATGAGCACCACGTGGTGATCGGCAACGAAGCGGTATGGGCGAGAGAGCCGGAAGAAAAAGAAGACGGTCTGCTGGGGATGGACCTTCTCAGATTGGGATTAGAGCGGGGAAGAACTGCATATGAAGCGCTTCATGTTATTACAGGACTCTTGAAACAGTATGGACAGGGGGGAAATGCAGCGCTGGGCATGGAACACAGGTACAATAATGCGTTTCTGATTGCAGATGATCATGAGGCATGGATCCTGGATACATGCGGCCGCAGATGGGTGGCGCGCAGGGTTAAGGATGTGGCGGGAATTTCCAATTGCTACAGTACGGAAGAGCAATGGGATGAAGACTCAGGTGATGTGAAAGAATACGCATATGAGAATGGCTGGGTCAGCCGTGATGTTCCGTTTAATTTTGCAAAGGTATATAGTGCGATGGGATTAAAGCATCGGGCGGCCCATCCAAGATATGCGAGACTCAATAAACTGTTGAACCAGCATAAGGGCAGTATTGATTTAAACGTGATCAGAATGATACAGAGAGACCATTTTGAGGGAGAAATTATTGAACCGAGATGGAGCCCGGCCGATGGTCTTCACGTGAGCATCTGTATGCATGCAATCAATGAGAAAGCCAGCAGAACTGCCGCTGCCGCTCATATAGAGCTTGCAAAAGGAGAGACGCCTGTCTGGTGGAATTGTTTTTCTGTACCTTGTATGTCAATTTTTGCACCGTATACCGTAGAGTCAGAGCTTCCTGAAATTATTTCCCATGCGGAGCAGTGTTACACGGAAAATTCTGCATGGTGGCAGTTTGAACGAATGCAGTATGCGATGGAACAGGATTATCCAAAGTACATTGGGCAGTGGAGAACTGTTCAGAGACAGCTGGAAGAAAAATACTTAGAAGATGTCAGGGAACATGGCGCACCTGCAAATGAGAAAATCAAAGCAAATACGGAGGAAATGCTGAAAGCGGCAGATAACATGTACCATATGATTACCTGCCATCCCAGCGCATCCGGAGAGCCACAGAAGGCGGAGGCAAATGAAGTAGCAAAGAAACGGGCGAAGATTGTATTTTAAAATGAATGGGGGATTTACTTATGATCAGTATGGCGGCATTGGCATGGACCGGAATTATGATTATAGCGGGAGTGGTATTGAGGGCGAAAGTACCTTTTTTACGCAATAATCTGGTACCTGCAAGTGTAATTGGTGGTGTTATAGGCTTTATAGTAATGAATCTGGGATTTATTACGGACTGTACGGTTGGTGAATTTGGGGATATTGCCAACCTGTTGTGGATCTTTACATTTGCCAATATGGGCGTTACTCTGGCGGCGAAAAAGGAGACTGTAAAAACTGCAGATGGCCAGTCATTCAGACAAAAGCTTGCGAACAGCCAGTTTTCCGGTATCTGCGGAATGGGATTTATCTGGGTCATTCCGTATGCGTTTTCAGGTCTTATCGGATTTCTTGTACTGCAGGTGATTGGAAAATACTTTGGTATGCCTGCGATTCACGGTCTGCAGCTTCCCTTTGCATTTGCGCAGGGACCAGGACAGTCGGTTAACTATGGCGGAATGATGGAAGCAAATGGAGTAGCGGATGCTGTGCAGGTAGGTGTCACTTTTGCGGCAATGGGATTTCTGGTTGCATTTCTGATTGGGGTGCCTTATGCAAAAAAAGGAATTAAAAAAGGGCTTGCACCATACAGCGGTAAGATCGGCGAAAGTATGTTAAAGGGGTTATACGAGCCGGATGAACAGGAATTCTACGGGAAACAGACAACACATCCCGGAAATGTGGATACACTTGCTTTCCATGTGGCTTTAGTTGGTATTGCCTGGGTAGGCGGTATGTATATCGGTAAACTTTGGGCGCTGGTACCGGGGTACATAGGAACATTATTTTCCGGATTTTTATATCTGAACAGTATGCTTTGCGGATATGTAATCAGATGGATTATTGGAAAACTGGGGCTGTCAAAGTATCTGGACAGGGGAACACAGATTCATCTGTCAGGATTTTGTATTGACATGATGGTAACAAGTGCATTTATGGCCATATCTCTTGAAGTAGTAGGAAAATGGCTGGTTCCGATTCTGATCCTCGTACTGATTACAACGGTTTTCACCTATATCATTACCCGTTATTTTGGAGAAAGAATGGGAGGAAAATATGGATTCGAGCGTTCTCTCGGTGTATGGGGAGCAATGACGGGAACAAATGCTACAGGACAGGCATTAGTTCGAATGGTAGATCCGGATCGGAAAACTACAGTTTTGGAAGAAATGGGTCCAATGAATGTAATTAATGTACCGGCCTGTTACGTTGTTATGCCCGCGGTTATTGCTTATTCAGCCGGAGAAATTTCGACGACGGCATTGTTTGTGTCTTTAATAGGAGTTGGCGTTGCATTTATGGCAGCAATGCTTGTTACTGGCGTATGGGGCAAGAAGACCTATGACTACAGGAAGGGAGAACTTTATTACTCCCTGGATGATGAAACAGAACAGAAGGCGGCCCAGTAAGCAGAGAGAGGATTATATGGATATGCGGGAGCTCTCCGGTAAAGGCTGATGGTCCGGAGAGCCTCTCTTTCTTTAGGGACAGGAGAAGAAATGTCTGGAAATATAAGGGAATATCTATTTATTATTATCGTTCTTTTTGCTAATATTATAGAAGGAATTACAGGATTTGCCGGAACCATGCTTGCAATGCCTGCATCTATGCTGCTGATTGGGGCTGAGGAGGCAAAAGTTATTCTAAACATGGTTGCACTCATGGTAAGCAGTACGATTGCAGTTAAAACTTATAAAAAAATCAACAGAAAAGAGCTGGTAAAAATCACCTCACTCATGATGTTGGGGATGGTCATCGGTCTGTATCTGTTTGCTGTTCTTCCTGTTAAGCTTCTGTCAGTCTGTTATGGTGTTCTCATTATTGCTGTTGCAGTGAACGGGCTGGCATCAAAAAAAAGAATGGAGCTGCCGGCTGGGATATTGATCATAATTGTGTTGGCTGCAGGGATCATTCACGGTCTGTTTCTTTCCGGAGGGGCACTGCTTGTAGTCTATGTTACTGCGGTAATAAAGGAGAAAGGTGTAATCCGCGCTACGCTTGCGCCAGTTTGGTTAATGCTGAATACCATAATTTTGCTTCAGGATATCTGGTTCGGAAGAATTACATTTCATACCCTGCGCCTTACCGGAATGTGTATGATTCCTGTTATTCTTGCACTGGTTCTGGGAAATTATCTGCATAATAAGATAAAACAGGAACGGTTTGTGCACTTGACCTATTTGTTATTGATCATTTCGGGGGTCAGCCTGGTTATCTGATAGAATTTATTCTCAAAATAAAATTTGCTATGACAGGAGAGGTGGTAATGAAATTTTTATTTGCTTCAGACTCATTCAAAGGAACGCTGACTTCGGAACAGATTATCGCTCTTCTGACTGAAGCTGCAAAAAAAGTATTTCCAGACTGCGAGACTGTGGGAATTCCTGTGGCCGATGGAGGGGAAGGTACAATCGACGCCGTCATATCCGTGCTCCATGGATCAGTTCACGAGATAAATGCACACGGTCCATTAATGGAAGAGGTGGTCAGCTATTATGGAGAGTCGGGAGATGGGGCGGCGGTCATTGAGATGGCAGTGTCTTCGGGTCTGCCCATGGTACCAGTAAATAAAAGAGATCCCCGAGTGACGACCTCGTATGGAACCGGTGAACTGATTAAAACTGCCCTTGACCGCGGCTGTCGTGACATCACGATTGCGATCGGCGGCAGCGCCACCAACGACGGAGGTATGGGCGCCATGCGTGCGCTGGGGATACGATTTCTGGATGAGAACGGAGAGGAACTTTCCGGATGCGGAAACGACCTGGCCCGGGTGGCTGACATTGATATCAGAGGACTTCACGGTGCAGTGAAAGATGCGAAGTTTACCATCATGTGCGATGTAAACAACCCATTAACGGGTCCTGACGGAGCGACCTATACCTTTGGAATGCAAAAAGGCGGCACTCCGAAGATCTTAGACGAACTGGAACAGGGAATGATTCATTATGCGGCTCTGATCCGGGAGAAAATGGGGATCGATGTGGACCAGATACCAGGCTCCGGCGCGGCCGGGGGGCTGGGAGCGGCATTCAGCGTATTTCTCAAAGCGGAGATGAAGTCGGGAATTGAGACGGTGCTGGATCTGATTCATTTTGATGAACTACTGGAAGGGGTGGATCTGGTCATAACCGGTGAGGGAAGAATCGACTGGCAGTCTGCCTTTGGAAAGGTTCCCAGCGGAATCGGCAATCGCTGCCGCAAGAAGGGAATCCCGGCTATAGCCATTGTCGGCGGCATGGGCGATAAGGCGGAGATGATATTCGATCATGGGATTGACAGCATCATCACTACCATTAACGGGGCCATGGGGCTCGATGAGGCGCTGGAACGGGCGGAAGAGCTGTACGCCGGTGCGGCGGAGCGGGCATTTCGTATGGTAAAGGCGGGAATGAGACTTCATGACAGATCATAATCATAATAGGTAAAATAAAAGGAATTGCGGCCGGAGCCATGATGTGCTCCGGCCATTTTTGTTACCTAAAAGTTTAGCGGGCCGGAATCCTTGTTGTGAAATTCCTGCCTATACAAATAATTTACAAACCATTTACAACAATAAGGTATTTACTCAGTTAATTTCCTGCTAACATAAGTATGAAAAAACTTTTAAGCCTGCAAATAAAAAGTCAATAGGAAAATGAAAAATTTTCAAAATTTATTGTTGATTGAATTTCAGGTACAACAAATAGACCACCGTTATCCGCTGGTCTGAAAGGATGTGGTATCCCTTATTCT
>NZ_JANFYJ010000250.1:0-310 GCF_024460495.1 Hungatella sp. SL.1.14
CGCTGGATCCGTCCTATACGGTTACACCGTTGGGAAACTGGTTCTTCATGATTGTATCGACGATCCTGATCACCATTGGGGGAACCTATATTACTGAGCGTGTGATTATCCCGCGCCTTGGGCCGTATAAGGAAAATGGAGACGGAACTCTGATCGAGGCGTCAGACAGCATTTCCGCGAAAGAATAAAAGGCATTAAAGGCAGCTAACTGGGTATTTGTAGGAATCGTGGCATTCTATATCATCTGCTGTATTCCGAAAAATTCCTTTATGAGAAACCCTGAGACCGGCAGCTTAATCGACGGTTCAAC
>NZ_JANFYJ010000251.1:0-309 GCF_024460495.1 Hungatella sp. SL.1.14
TCATGCTTTCTGCTATTACATAGGCTGCATCGAACTGTTTTCCAGCTCCGTTTTCTTCTGTATACCAGCCTTCAAACGTATAGCCGGGACGGCTCGTTCTCCCAAGATCTTTTCCTGCATTCGTAAGGCTCTGGCCGCTCAGCACCGTCTCCGTCGTATTCGGAAGCACCTTTGCTGCATCTGCCGCTGCCTTGTCATACGTCAGCACTACCTCATTATTTGCAGTCCATCTCGCATAAACGGTCATGCTTTCCGTGATCTTATCTTCCTGGGTGAATCGTCTTCCACCGGTTGCTTCTGTATACCAGC
>NZ_JANFYJ010000252.1:0-308 GCF_024460495.1 Hungatella sp. SL.1.14
CAGAAAACCATATTTTGATGAGTATCAGGTGATGGTGAAGGAGCGTTCTGCCATGGCTTACTTGTATACCAAGAATACATTAATGGTTCATAATAAGAGGGTGACAGGCATCGATGCAGAGAATTTCGATTCCCTGAACTGGTCAACCTGGAACTGGGATGTACAGTAAGGAACTTAAGAATAAAAGTTAAGAGGGAAAATTTATGGATTCATTGCTTACGGTGGACGGTTTATCAGTCCAGTTTAATACAAAAAAAGTAATTAATACAGCGGTTGACGGCATCAGCTTTTCGGTTGGAAAAGGCGAG
>NZ_JANFYJ010000253.1:0-308 GCF_024460495.1 Hungatella sp. SL.1.14
ATGATACATGCCATATTCTATCCAATCATCACTATCTATAAATGATATATATTGACCCCTACAATTATCTAATCCAAAGTTTCTAGCATCTGAAAGTCCCCCGTTTTTTTTTATGAATTACTTTCACATTCTTATAATTAGATGCATATTGATCGCAGATTACACCACTGGAGTCTGTTGAACCATCATCTACAAGAATAATCACCATATTGTCATAATCTTGTTTAAGAATACTGTCCACACAGCGCTTCAAATACATCTCGACATTATACACTGGTACAATAATTGATAATAATTCATTCATTCTA
>NZ_JANFYJ010000254.1:0-308 GCF_024460495.1 Hungatella sp. SL.1.14
CTCCTGATACCGCTCCTCTGACAGGCCATACTCTATCAAATCAATGGAGTGGGATACGGCGGGTATTCCCATTGACGGGTCGCCTCCCGCGCCAAGGTCCAGAGTTTCCACGGACCATACGCCGTCTCTGTCATTTTCACCGTTTACAAACTTATGATCCCAGTGATCCAGTGGATTCCATATTTTGTATCTCAAATTGCCTTCCCCGGGGACCATGCTTTTCGAATACCGGTTATACCATGTCCCGTACCATCTCCTCCATTTTCCCTGCCAGGTGACCGGCGAGACAGAATATTCAATATAGAAAC
>NZ_JANFYJ010000255.1:0-308 GCF_024460495.1 Hungatella sp. SL.1.14
GTGTCTACCACACTTTACAACGCCATCGTAAGTTCGGGGCTCACAGCGACGGAACGTCATACCCACAGCTTTACTCCGAGTTACATACAGCCGGGAGAGGATGCCATGGTCAGCTTTGACGGCTATGCCGGACCGGATCTTAAGTTTGTAAATTCGGCACAGACCACAGTGGCGGTCCGCGCGTCTTTAAAGGATAATACCCTGAAGATCTCCATTGTCGGACTTCCAATTCTGGAGGATGGCGTGAAGGTGACTATGCGTTCTGAGAAGGTGAGGGACGTCGAGCCTCCGGCGCCAGTATATGAGGC
>NZ_JANFYJ010000256.1:0-308 GCF_024460495.1 Hungatella sp. SL.1.14
TAAAGGACAACCCCAACACCACACCCGAGCTGCGGGAAGTGATAACGGACAGCTATGACCGTTTGATTGCTCCCGCCATTGAGCGGGAAATCCGAAACTACTTGACGGAGAAGGCGGAGGACGGCGCCATCCGGGTGTTCGGGAAAAATCTGGAGCAGCTTCTGATGCAGCCTCCCATCGTGGGCCGTGTCGTGCTGGGCTGGGATCCGGCATTCCGTACCGGATGTAAGATTGCTGTGGTGGATGTGACCGGGAAAGTACTGGATACCGTAGTCATCTATCCGACTGCTCCTCAATATAAGGTGGAG
>NZ_JANFYJ010000257.1:0-308 GCF_024460495.1 Hungatella sp. SL.1.14
CACATTTCTATCGAAATTCATTTTTATCTCAAACCCATCCCGGAGGTGGAACAGGTCACTGCCTGTCCTGTCCCGCCGGGACGGTTCTCTTAAAAAATACCATATAGATTTTTTGTACGCCGCCGCCCGCCATCGAGCAGAGTTTTACACCTAATTGGGGATAAAACAGCTCATGGCCGGCGCTGGTGTAGCCGTAGTTGGCATGGTCCTTGTACCTCTGCTCTCCGGGCTGTTCTCAGTCTAAGCGTTCCTGTATCAAATCCTTGCCGCTCCCGCAGTTATGCGGGGGCGGCGGAAAGGAGGTTGAC
>NZ_JANFYJ010000258.1:0-307 GCF_024460495.1 Hungatella sp. SL.1.14
TCAAGACATCCGAGGTGTTATATCGTAACAGATATAACCGAAAATTATAAACTCGTTGTTGCTGTAACGTACAGCGATAACAAACCTAAGACCAGAGATTCAACGCTATGAATCTTAGATGAGTAATCCGCACCCGCAGATGAAAATCGAACTGGTTAAGCTAAAAAGAGCGCAGGGTGGATGCCTTGGCACTAAGAGCCGATGAAAGACGTGATAAGCTGCGAAAAGCTTCGGGGAGGAGCAAATATCCTTTGATCCGGAGATATCTGAATGGGGAAACCTGGCTGAGCAAACCTCAGTCGGCGTA
>NZ_JANFYJ010000259.1:0-307 GCF_024460495.1 Hungatella sp. SL.1.14
ACCTTACCTTCTTTCAATAAGTTTTGCCTAGATTTTTCTGTAGGAGCGAAGTTAAACTGAGATACGATTCCGGTAGCTTGGCGATTAAACTCTTCGGGATAGGGGGAGTAAATATTATACGTTCGATTCTTCGATACCTTTAAATAAATCAGTGTGACAATTCCCAGAATCACCGCTGTGACAACAGCCATGGAGGAAGCGTAGCCAAACTGAACTCCCATGGCGGCACTTTCACCATACGAGAAGAAATACTTGAATATGTACGTCATCACCACTTCCGTGGAACCTCCCGGTGCTCCGTTCGTCA
>NZ_JANFYJ010000026.1:0-105999 GCF_024460495.1 Hungatella sp. SL.1.14
ATATCCAGCTTCCTTCAGATTCCACCTCACGATGGACACCCTTGCCTTCGGCTATATCCTTCCCACCACCGGGCGGATTCCGGACTTGCACCGGTTAGAAACGTGCGCCGCCGGGCGCACCAACAAAATCCCGGGAAGAAGTTCTTCTTCCCGGGATTAAACTTATCTGTATCCGTTTGGATTATTGGACTGCCATCTCCAGGAATCTTCGCACATCTCGTCAATTCCTCTTTCTGCTTCCCATCCCAGTTCTTTCTTTGCAAGCGCCGCATCCGCGTAGCACTCGGCGATATCGCCCGGCCTCCGTGGTTTGATTACATATGGAATCTGCTTTCCGCAGGCTTTCGAGAATGCTTCGATCATCTGAAGCACACTGAATCCCTTGCCGGTTCCCAGATTATAGATACGTACATCCGGCTCCGACTGAGCCAGTTTATCTACTGCCTTTACGTGACCGATGGCCAGATCCACAACGTGAATGTAGTCACGGACGCCCGTGCCATCCGGCGTATCGTAGTCATTGCCGAATACGCCCACTTCTTTCAGTTTGCCTACGGCAACCTGAGTGATGTATGGCGTTAAGTTATTCGGAATGCCCGCCGGATCTTCTCCGATCAGGCCGCTCTTATGAGCTCCCACCGGATTGAAGTAACGGAGTAAGATCACGCTCCATTCCGGGTCTGCAGTATGTAAATCGGTCAGAATCTGCTCCAGCATGCTCTTCGTCTGGCCGTAAGGATTGGTAATCGCTCCCTTCGGGCAGTCCTCAGTAATCGGAACGAATGCCGGATCTCCATACACGGTGGCGGAAGAGCTGAAAATGATCTTTTTCACGCCATGGTTTCTCATCACGTCACACAGGACAAGCGTGCCGGTAATATTGTTATGATAGTATTCCAACGGCTTTGCCACGGATTCCCCAACCGCCTTTAAGCCGGCGAAATGAATGACCGCGTCTATCGTCTCTTTGCTGAAGATCTCTTCCATGGCGTCTTTGTCCAGTAAATCCGCCTTATAGAAGGTCACGTCTTTTCCTGTAATCTGTTTTACCCTGTTTAAGGATTCCTCCGAAGAATTGCATAAATTATCGACAACAACGACTTCCTGTCCCTGATTCAACAGTTCCACACATGTATGGCTTCCGATATATCCGGCGCCTCCGGTCACTAAAATTCTCATTTACTTTCCTCCTGCTATCCTTAATATTTACGCACAATCGCTTCCATATCGGCCCATTTCTTCTCCATGTCTGCAACAAGGGCAAACTGGGTTCTGGTTCTGTCCAGGTTATGGTTCTCACGGCTGATGCGGAAATACGTATCTCCCTGCAGGAAATCCGTCAGGAAGCGCACGCCGCATTCAAAGGTCATAAGCTTGGCACCCATCGGAAGCATATCGCGCTCCGCCTGGGTTAAGCTGCCCTGGCAGCCTTCTAAGAATCCCTTTGTATATATCTCAAACAACGGAAGGGAAAGGGACACAAGACTTACATCCGGCTCATCCTCGTCGGCTGTATTGGCTCCGAACCGGATGGAATCACCGAAATCGAAAATGGACAGCCCCGGCATAATGGTGTCCAGATCGATGATACAGAGAGCCTCTCCCGTAATGTCGTCGATCATAATATTATTTAATTTCGTATCGTTATGGGTGACGCGCAGAGGAAGCGTCCCCTCCTTCAGCATATTCATGGCAGCTCCTGCCTCATCGGCGCGGTCCATGACAAACTGAATCTCTTCCTGCACCAGATGAGCGCGTCCGCACACGTCCTCTTCCACCGCCTTCTTAAATGTCTCCAGACGGACCGGTGTATTATGGAAGTTTACGATCGTCTCAGTAAGCTCCTCCGCCGGATATTCGGCTAACTGGCGCTGAAAATGGCCAAAGGCCTTGCCGCTCTGGTAAAAGTCATCCGGATTGCGCACCTTGTCAAAACAGGTGGCTCCGGAGATGAATAAGTAACCTCTCCAGTAATTTCCGTCGCTGTCCTGTACGTAATCCCTGCCATCCCTTGCCTTAACGATGTTTAACGTCTCGCGGTACGGATCTCCGCCCTGGGCAGTGATTTTCTCACGCAGGAAGGAGGTGACGCCGGCGATATTCCGCATCAGAGACACCGGGTCCGTAAAGATCTCATGGTTAATTCTCTGGAGTATGTATAGATTTTCCTTCTCCCCGTCTCTGCATACCAGCCGAAACGTATCATTAATATGGCCGCTTCCGTAACGTTCCCAGGAAACAGGCTCCCCCTCAAAGCTTAAGAGGCCGATTGCCTCTCTGATCTTACCACACTGTGCGTCTCCCATTACGCTTCCTCCCATAATTTTTCCGGATAGAATCCGGCTTCCTTCAGTCCTTTTATGGCGTTCACTACCGTTTCCTTATCTTCTTTATAGGTAACTCCATACCAGCGGTCGATGCTCTTAAGCACCGTCACGTCTGCTTTTCCCTCTTTTAACAGTTCATCTACCACGAAGGGCAGAAAATACTCGCATTTGATCGGATTTTTCGGCAGTTCCCGGTCTAAGAAGGCGGCGAATCTGGCGTCGATCTCCTTTAACACGCTGGCTGTGAAGCCCCACATGTTCATGGATACGATCGTCTCCTCAGGAAGCTCCGTCCATGTAGCACCGTCGTCCTCCGTAAATTCTGCGATGTCGCCGTGTTTTTCGATTCTCGTCCTCTCATGGATGTCCACCAGGCGGCTGTTCTCGTCCGTCGTGCAGACGCCGCGCGCCACATGGCCATTCTCTGTCAGGGTATTATAAAGCTTATATCCAACCATCGTGTACTGATACTTTTCATTGTCAGAATATGCAACCAGCTGATCGTAAATGGATTGAAAGGCGCTCTTGCCGTAGTAATCGTCGGCATTGATTACCGCAAACGGTCCGTCTACCACATCTTTGCAGCACAGGATCGCATGAGCCGTTCCCCATGGCTTCACACGGCCTTCCGGTACGCTGTAGCCCTCAGGAAGCTTATCGAGTTCCTGGAACACGTATTCCACCTGCACGTATTTTGCCATGCGGTCTCCGATCTGCTCCTTAAACTCCTGTTCGATGGCTTTCTTTATAATAAATACCACCTTCTCAAATCCTGCTTCCACCGCATCGTAAATAGAAAAGTCAATGATCTTGTTACCATATGGGTCCACCGGGTCGATCTGCTTCAGACCGCCGTAACGGCTCCCCATCCCTGCTGCCATAATTACCAGAACTGGTTTCTTACTCATCGCAACTGCCTCCTTCGAGAATTTCATACACTTCTTACTAACTCCAGTATAGTGAATATCCAGCAAAATATATTTGCACTATCTGTTATTTTATTTGCATTATCGTACACATTTCACTATTTTACCACAGAATGTGATATACTGTAAACACTTAACGAGGTCTTTTCACGAAGGGAGGCAGTCATGGAATACAAGAGCACGGTGCTTCGGCCCAGTGCCGTTGTACACAGAGTTATTTCCATACACTATTTTGAATACATGAGCGATTTCTCATTTCCGGGAGAGAGTCACGATTTCTGGGAATTCGTCTGTGTGGACAAGGGAGTGATTGACGTTGTGGCCGGTGAGAAACGGATTCCTTTAAAACGCGGGAATATTATTTTCCATCAACCGGGAGAATTTCATAACATTATTACCAACGGCGAAGTGGCGCCGAATCTGGTGGTCATCGGATTTGAGTGCCATTCCCCCTGCATGAAGGCGTTTGAAAGGAAGATACTCACTGTATCGGAGACAGAACGGGAACTGCTGGCGAGAATTATCATAGAAGCCCGCAATGCGTTTTCCGGTCGGATGGACGACCCATATCAGGAAGAACTGGTACGGAATCCTTCTCCCCTTGCATTCGGAGCTGAACAGATGATCGCCAACTACTTGGAAGAACTGATCATTCATCTCTACCGAAGATACTTCGAAAATCCCGGGCAGTTTAAAACCAGGCGGCAGCCGGAGGTGCACATTAAGAGCGATGCCTACAACCGGATCATCCGCTACATGGAGGAACACATCGGAGAGCGGCTCTCCCTTGACACCATCTGCCGCGATACGCTGACAGGGCGTTCCCAGCTCCAGAAAATCTTTCGGGAAGCGCATGGGTGCGGGGTGATCGACTATTTTTCTTCCATGAAGATTGACACAGCCAAACAGCTGATTCGAGACAATCACTTAAATTTCACCGAAATATCGGACCGGCTGGGCTATACCTCGGTACACTACTTTTCCAGACAGTTTAAGAAGCTGACGGGGATGACGCCTTCCGAGTATGCCACCTCCATTCGGCGCCTGTCAGAGTACAGTACATTTGGAAACAGGAAAGAAGAAGGCTGACAGAAAGATTGAGAAATACAGAATATTTGCTTTACGTCAGAAAGGAGTTATTATGTCACAGAACAGAGAATTACCACCTAACATTGTCCTCATCATGACCGACCAGATGCGGGGGGATTGTCTGGGCATCGCCGGACATCCCGATGTCAAGACGCCCTATCTCGATTCCATCGCTGCAAAAGGAATCCTGTTTGATCACGCCTATTCCGCGTGCCCCAGCTGTGTTCCGGCCCGGGCCGCACTGCATACCGGCATGAGACAGGAGCACCACGGCCGTGTGGGATACCAGGATATGGTAAACTGGAATTATCCCCATACCATGGCCGGTGAACTGGCAGCCGCCGGCTATTATACCCAGTGTGTGGGGAAAATGCACGTGCATCCCCTCCGCAATTTAATGGGGTTCCACAATATAGAGCTTCACGACGGTTATCTCCACGCCTACCGTGATCCGGCAGCTACCTGGGAAGAGTCCCAGAAGCAGGCGGATGACTATTTCTACTGGCTGAAACAGGAGCTGGGAGCCGATGCGGATGTGACGGACACTGGCATGGAATGCAATTCCTGGGTCTCCAGACCCTGGATTTACGAAGAGAAATACCATCCGACCAACTGGGTCAGCACGCGCTCCATCGATTTTCTAAGGCGACGTGACACGTCGAAGCCATTTTTCCTGATGGCCTCCTACTTAAGGCCGCACCCGCCGTTCGATGCACCGCAGTATTATTTCGATCTGTATCGGGATAAACAGCTGACGCCGCCGGCAGTGGGGGACTGGGAAGATGAAGATTTTACAGGGGATTACCAGCGTCTGGGAAGAATCTATGATTCCGCGACCGGCCCTGTGGACCCGGAACTGATCCGCCAGGCCCAGATTGGTTACTATGCCTGCATTACACATTTAGATCACCAGATCGGACGTCTGATTCAGGCACTGGTGGAGTATAAGCTGATGGACAACACCATCATCCTGTTCACTTCAGATCACGGCGAGGAGCTGTGCGACCACCATTTGTTCCGTAAGTCCAGGCCTTATGAGGGAAGCTGCCGCATACCCATGCTCCTTTCCGGCCCTGAGAGGCTGATCCATGCGGCTCCGGGCACCGTATGCCACAGTGTGGTGGAGCTCCAGGATGTGATGCCGACCCTTCTCGACGCAGCCGGTGCTCCCATACCAGAGACCGTGGACGGAAAAAGTATGATCCCGGATCCCGACGGAACGCTCCCCGTGATCCGGCAATGGCTTCACGGAGAACACGAGGCGGGAGTCAATTCCAATCATTTCATTGTCACGGAACACGATAAATACGTGTGGTACTCGCAGACAGGCCGGGAGCAGTATTTTAATCTCGACGAAGACCGGCGGGAACTGCACAACGGCATCGCCGATACGCAGTATCAGGAACGGATCGGGCTGCTGCGGGGATTGCTGATCGAGGAGCTGAAGGAGCGGGAGGAAGGTTATTCCGATGGTCAGAGACTGATCACAGGGAGGGAGACCACGGTACTGCTTCAGTCCGTGTTTGGAACCATCTGACCCGCAGGCGCTCTCGCATTAAAGTCTCCTCTCAACCCGCTCCAGTCCGGCGTTCAGCACAATCGCCAGTCCGGCCGACAGCACGGTTCCCCAGAGTATTTTTACTACATTCAGCGTCCGCAGGCCGTCAAAAAGAATTGTGCCCAGACCGCCGGCGTTGATGGTGGCCGCGATTGTGGCGATACCTGTCGTCGAGACGATGGCAAGGCGGATTCCGGTAAAGACGGACCGCTTTGCCAGAGGCAGGCGGATCTTTAACAGGATCTGCATCGTCGTCATCCCCATCCCCGCGGCCGCTTCAATGACAGAGGAATCGACTCCGTTTAGCCCTGCCGTAAAATTGCGCAGAAGCAGGTACTGGTTATAAAGGGTAAGTACAATCAATGCCGTTTTCGTTCCCAGCCCTGTGACGGGAATCAGCATGGCGAACATGGCCAGGCTTGGTATGGAATAGATGACGGAAAACAGATGGATCAGACCATTCGACACCGTCTTAAAATACATGGCGCAGACCGTCAGCGCGGCTGCCAGAATCA
This sequence comes from Hungatella sp. SL.1.14, assembly GCF_024460495.1. NCBI lineage: Bacteria > Bacillati > Bacillota > Clostridia > Lachnospirales > Lachnospiraceae > Hungatella > Hungatella sp. SL.1.14. The sequence goes on from NZ_JANFYJ010000026.1 coordinate 6,416, forward strand.
GGGAGAGCACCAGCGTAACAGCAACCAGCATTAGATGCTGTCCCAGCGCCCCATACAGTTTTTCGGGATATTTAAGCGCATATTCAATCAATGGTCATCCTCCAGAATTCTTCCTGCTCCCTGGCCGAACGGATCAGGGAGGCCACAAAATCATCCGCCGGATTCTTCACGATACGGGCGGGAGTATCGAACTGCCTGACCGTTCCCTCATTCATCACAATCACGCGGCTTCCCAGTTTAAATGCCTCATTGATATCGTGAGTCACAAACAGGAAGGTCTTCTTAAGCCCACCGTGGATTCGAAGGAGTTCATCCTGCAGCTTCATGCGGGTTATCGCATCGATCGCTCCAAACGGTTCGTCCAGAAGCATAATCTTCGGATTTACTGCCAGCGCCCGCGCCAGCCCCACCCGCTGCTGCTGACCTCCGGAGAGCTGGGAGGGATACCGGCGCTTAAATTCCTCCGGCAGAAGTCCCACCAGATTTAACAGCTCGTCCACCCGCTCATCCGTCTGCTTTTTGTCCCAGTTAAGCAGTTTGGGAACAACGGAGATGTTATCTGCTATGGTCATGTGGGGAAAAAGACCGATCTGCTGGATAACGTAACCGATTCGTCTGCGTACTTTGACTACATCCACCGTAGATATATCCTCGCCAAACAGAAAAATCTTTCCCTCTGTCGGCTCATATAAGCGGTTCACCATCTTCAGCAGAGTGGTTTTTCCGCTTCCCGATGAGCCGAGAATCGTGATAAACTCGCCTTCCTCAATGGTCAGACTGACCCGGTCGACCGAAGGGAGGGCAGCATTATTAAATTTTTTCGTTACATTCTGAAATTCAATGGCAGTCTGAGACATGAGTCCCTCCTCTCCTTAGTTTAGTGAATCGTAATATTCCCGGGCGACTTCCTCGTATTCCCGCTTGTCCACGTCGACCTCCGCGTTTAACGCGGTAACCGTATCCGTGTCCAGAGACGCGCTGATCTTATTCAGAATATCTGCAATCCCCGGATTCTTTTCGAGTACATCGTCACGAACCACCGGAGCCAGATTATAAGGCGGCCACACCTGTTTGTCGTCCTCCAGAAGCATGTACTTGTCCTTCTGTGCCAGCTGACCTTCTGTCGTATACGCTGGCGCCACATCAGCTTCTCCGTTAGAAAGCACTTCATACTTTAATCCGCCGTCATAGACACGGCTGGATTTCCAGTCGAAGGCTCCGTACTTCTGTTCCAGTGCCGGAAGACCATCCTCCCTCGCGTCAAATTCTCCCTGGGAGGCGAAGCGCAGCTCTTTGGCATGCTTCTGCAAATCAGAAATGGTACGGATTCCCAGCTGTTCTGCCACATCCGTCCGGATCACCAGTCCCTGTCCGTCGTTGGCTTTCGAATAATCCAGCCATGTCACCTGGAAACGCTTTTCATATTCATCCTTAACAGTCCGGTATACTTCTTCCGGATCCGTTATCATGTCCATCTGCAGAATCGAAAGCAGGCCGGTTCCCGTATACTCCGGATACAGATCGATCTCGTTGTTAATCAGAGAGGTGTGAACGACTGATCCCGCAATGTCCTGTTTTCTTTCCACCTTATATCCGGCATCCTGAAGGGCCAGCGCGTAGATTTCCGAAACGACCAGACTCTCGGTAAAGTCTTTGGAGCCCACCCGGATGGCGTCCTTCCCGGAAGAGGAAGCCCCGCACGCGGTCAGGCTTGCCGCCATCACGGCGGTGAGTGCCATGGCTGCCGCTGTTTTTATACTGCTGTGTCGTTTTAATCCACTACTTCTTTTTATTCTGTCCTGTTTTTTTAATCCATCGTATGCTTTTATTCCATCCTGTTTTTTCATAAAAATTCTCTCTTTCTTTTTTGTTTCTGCCATCCCTGATGCGGCATTATCCCCGCTGTTTTCCTTCTGTCTGAAGTCTCCCGGCCTTTCTCCTCCCCCTGATTCTTCGTTTCGGTGCAGTCTGAAGATATGGAGTCATCATTTTCTCGATCCCGTCCAGAATCGCTCCTGATACAAGAGACAGCAGTGCCACAGAGATTCCCCCCACCAGGAGTAAATCCAGGCGGTTTAATCCCAGCCCGGTAAAGATCAGGCCTCCGAGCCCGCCGGCTCCGATCTTGGCTGCAAGAGCAGCGCTGGCCACGATCTCAATCATGGCGGTCTTTACACCAGTCATAATGAGTGGAAATGCCATCGGAAACTTCACGCGGTACATCACCTGTTTTTCTGTCATCCCAAGCCCGCTCGCCGTTTCCAGCATAAAATCCGGTACTTCCGTCAACCCTGTAACTGTATTGAGCAGGATCGGCGGAATTGCCAGCAATACCAGTGCGACCAGGGCCGGCTTCACTCCCGTCCCCAGAAACGGAATGAGCAGAATCAGAATCGCCAGGCTTGGAACGATACGCAGCGTCTGGAACGTACCTGTCAGCCATTTTTCCAGCCTGGGAGACCGGACGCAGACATATCCTGCGGATATTCCCAGAATCACGGATATGGCCAGCGCCATCAGACTGATCGCCACGTGCTCCCGGAGTACGGTGAGATAGTCGTCCATATGGCTGCCGAAATACTCCCAAATTAATGATATCGTATTAATCCCCTCCTTTCCTATAGAAATTATAGGAAAAACCATTGACATTCTTAACTGTAATCATTATAATAACAGTTAAGAAACTGTAACTTTTTTTATTACATATCTCATTATACGTCAGGAGGCAAAAGTTTGCAAGTACAAAATGGTTATCTCGGAACATATTTCTCTGAACAAAGTGCCGGTATCTACCGTTTTCAGTTTGATTCTGATACCGGTATCATAACCGAACCGGAATTGTATTATACAGCACCCGATTCCAAATACTTATCCCTCTCCCATGGGCTGCTTGCATCCCCGCTGGTCAAAGAGGGGAGAGCAGGCGTCTGCCTGATTGACACTACAGGAGAGCGCCCGCTTCTGGCAGGTGAATTATTTGAGGAGACGAAAAGCGCCTGTTACGTCATTCAGGATGACACATTTATCTACACGGCAAATTACCATGAGGGAAGTATCCTTATTTACCGGAAGGAAGCCCACGCCATCTCTCTTAGCAAACGCATTGAGACCGGATATCAGGCGGGCTGTCACCAGATTCTGTTTCACGGGCGCATCATGATGGTTCCCTGCCTTCTCCGCGACCAGATCCTGCTGTTCGATATGGACCGTGATTTTGCCCCGGCAGGTTCCATCACATTCCCACAGGGGACCGGGCCAAGACACGGAGTCTTTGACCAGGCTCACAGGCGCTTTTTCCTCGTCAGCGAGCTCTCCAATGAACTATTCCTGTATGAGGCCGGAACCGGACCGCAATTTACATTAAGAAGCGTACAAAAGATTCTTCCGGAGGGCAGAGTCTGGTCTCCGGCCGCTGCCTCAGCAGCTGTCCGGTTATCCCCTGATGAACGCTTTCTCTATCTGTCAACCCGTTTTGCAGATCTCATCACGGTTTACCAGTTAGATGGCTTTCAAGCTGTAAAGATCCAGCAGACGGAAAGCGGCGGCTCCCATCCCAGAGATTTCATACTCACCGGCGACGGCCGATTTCTGCTCGCAGCCAACCGCTATGAAGGCGGACTGGCGAGCTTCCGGATAAATCCCGGCACCGGTATGATTACCGGGCTGTGCTCCAGAATCGCTGCTCCCGAAGCCGTAGCGGTGGTCCTTGACGGGCCCCATACCCTTTGAAAGCAAAAAAGCAAAAAGAACCTCATAAATGAAGAACCTCATAAAAGAAAGGACGTACCCCTATGAATGAAAATTTAAAGAGAACAACACCGGAACATGAGCTTTTGGATATCGGCCTGATCGGTTTATCCGTCATGGGACGCAGCCTGGCTCTGAACATGGCCGATCACGGCTTCCGGGTGGCCGGTTATAACCGCAGCCCTAAAGTCACACAGAAGGTCATGGAAGAATACCCGCATCCTAATCTGACACCATTTTTCAGTCTCCCGGAACTGGTATCCGCTCTGCGAAAGCCCAGGAAAATCATGGTAATGATTCAGGCCGGTGCTCCTGTAGACGCTGTGATTGACCAGCTGATCCCACTTTTAGAGGAAGGCGATTTTATCATGGATGGAGGCAACTCCTATTTCGGAGACACGAACCGCCGGGCCGGGCTGCTGAAAGAAAAGGGACTGCACTACCTAGGCGTCGGCATTTCCGGAGGTGAGGAAGGTGCAAGGTTCGGTCCTTCCATCATGCCGGGCGGCTCCCGTGAGGCTTACGAAGCTGTGGGCCAGATCTTTCAAACCATTGCCGCAAAAGCTGACAACACCCCCTGCTGTGCCTATATCGGTCCTGACGGCGCCGGGCATTACGTGAAAATGGTCCATAACGGCATTGAGTACGCCGATATGCAGCTGATCGCAGAATCTTACCTTCTGCTCAAATATGCCGGCGGCTTCACCAACCGGGAACTGGCGGAGATCTACCGTACCTGGAATGAGGGAGAGCTGCACAGCTATCTCATCGGCATTACCGCTGACATCTTCCTCGAAGCCGACGACATGGCTGACGGAGATTTAATCGATCATATTCTCGACAGCGCAGGTCAGAAGGGTACCGGCCGCTGGGCCAGCATCGAGGCTTTAAGACAGGGTGTGGATATCTCCATGATCACCGCCGCCTGCAACGCCCGCATCATGTCAAACCATCTGGAGCGGCGGCAAAAAGCCTCCTCCCTTATCGCAGCCCCTGTCATCACGGCTGCCGGGGATAAGCAGGCTTTCACAGAAATGGTGCGTGAAGCACTTTACATCGGTAAAATCATCGCCTACGCCCAGGGATTCTCCCTGTTGCAGGATGCCTCCCGCCGTTTTGGCTGGAATTTAGACCTCGGCAGCATCGCCTCCATCTTCCGTGCCGGCTGCATCATACAGGCTGAATTTTTAAATGATATCACCAGGGCCTTTTTAAAGGCGCCGGATCTGGAGAGTCTGATCTTTGACGATTTCTTCTTATCCCGCATCAACCGGTATCAGGAGAATTTAAGAATGACAGCGGGTCTGGCCGTCTCCTCCGGCCTGCCTGTTCCCGCCCTCTTCAATGCCGTATCCTATCTCGACAGCTTCCGCACAAAGGCGGCCGGAGCCAACCTGATCCAGGCACAGCGCGACCTTTTCGGGGCACATACCTTTGAACGCACCGACAGGAAAGGTATCTTCCATCATGAATGGAGGGCCGGCCATGAATTATGACGTCTGCATTACCATCTTCGGCGGAACCGGCGACTTGACCTTCCGCAAGCTGCTTCCGGCGCTGTATACCATGAGCCGGACGAGAAAACTGCCTGTCCACAGCAAAATTCTTATCATCGGACGCCGCGATTACGATACCGCCGCCTATATTTCCCAGGCCCGGGACTGGATCCGCAAATTTTCCCGCCTCCCCTATTCTGAGGAGCTGCTGGAGGATTTTGCCGCCCATCTGGAGTATTACCGGATGGATTTTTCAGACAGATCCGCCTATGAAGGGCTGGGACAGGCCTATGAGGCCATGCAGGCGGCATCCCACATCTTCTATTTTGCCGTCGCCCCCCGCTTTTTCTCCGTCATCGCGGCAGGCCTTAAAACGATCACCGGGTTAACAGACGGGAAGATCATCATTGAAAAGCCCTTTGGGGAAACGCTGGCCTCAGCGAGAGAGTTAAACCGGCAGCTGGAATCCTGCTTTGGGCCGGACAACATTTACCGCATTGACCACTATCTCGGCAAAGAAATGATAAGAAATATTCAGACAATCCGTTTTTCCAACCCTGTATTTGCAAACGCATGGAATGGGAAAACGATCGAGGCAGTGGAAATCTCCGCACTGGAAGATGTGGGGGTAGAGACCCGGGGCGGTTATTATGACGCCAGCGGCGCGCTCAAAGACATGGTTCAGAATCATCTGTTTCAAATCCTGTCCATTCTGGCAATGGAGCGGCCCGAAGCTTTCACAGGTGAGGAAATGCACGCCCGGCAGCTGGAGGTCTTAAAAGCATTGAGACCGGTATCGCCGGAGGATATCGAACAGTCTCTCGTCCTGGGACAGTACGACGGCTACCGAAAGGAACCTCTGGTCTCACCGGAATCCGTCACGGAAACTTACGCCTGTATGCGGCTCTTTATCGACAATGAGCGCTGGAGCGGGACGCCGTTCTATATCCGCACCGGCAAAAAGACTGGTCTCCGTGAAACCGAGGTGGCGGTTATCTTCCGCCGCCCCGATGCGGAGACAGAGCCCGATATTCTTCTGATCAAGATCCAGCCGACAGAAGGCATCTATCTCCGGTTCAATATCAAACGGCCCGGCGACTCCGAGGAAGTGATTACCGCCAGTATGGACTTTTGCCAGAACTGTATATTAGAAAATCAGGTCAACACACCGGAGGCCTACGAACGGCTTCTCACCGCCTGTATCGAAGGCGAACGCTCCTGGTTCTCCCAATGGGACCAGGTCGAGATCAGCTGGAATTACATCAAACAGCTGAAACAGCTGGCGGCCTCCCGGAACCTGCCGCTTTATCCCTACCTTCCCGGCACCAGGGGCCCCAGAGAGGCGGAAACACTCTTAAATACCTTTGGCCACCACTGGCTGGAATAAGGAGGAACTCATGATGCCAGATACAAAAGACAAACAGATAAAAGAACAGAAAAAAGCCGCGGCCGTTATGGCCGCGGGTGAACTGCGTGACGGCATGGTCGCAGGCCTGGGGACCGGTACAACCGTATATTATCTGATACAGGAAATCGCCAGGCTGGTAAAAGAAGGACTTACCATTCACGTCCTGCCAACCTCAGAACAAACCCGGAGTCTTGCCAGTCAGCTTAACCTCCCTCTGCTCTCAACCGATACCGCGCCGGCCGGTGATTCGTCCATGGATTACAGGGAAAAATCGGCATTGCTGAAGTCCTTAACCGGCGTTGTCGAAACCGGACTGTTTCCGGATTTCTGCGAAAAGCTGATAATCGGCGGAGCGGACGGGGTCAGAGTCCTGGAAAACAGGTGAAGAGGCTGACAGCAGTGCTCACTGTTACATGGGGTTCTGCCTGCATAAACTTTCTGTACAAAAAGAAAAAAGGTCTGAAAAACTCAGACCTTTACCGTGGAGCATATGGGATTCGAACCCACGACCTTTCACATGCGAAGCGAACGCGCTCCCAGCTGCGCTAATGCCCCTTACCTTGCACAGTATAGCACGATTATCCAAAATTTGCAATCCTGTTTCTGTACGATTTTATATTCATTCATAACAAAGAGCCGCCGTATTGAAAATCAGATATCTCTTTTCAACACAGCGCTCCTCCCTTTTTCCCTTACTGCTTTTTTCAATCACTCATCCGACCTTCAGCTTGAATTTCTTCGCATCTTTTTCGGAATCCACTTTCTCAATCATCGCTCCCAGCCCCTGAAGCTTCTCTTCAAAACACTCATAACCACGCTGAATATATCCGATCTCTTCCACGATCGTATATCCCTCTGCCGCCAGCCCCGCAATCACGAGAGCGGCTCCGGCGCGCAGGTCAGGCGCGTTTACAGATGCACCGGTAAGCTTCTTTACGCCGTCGATCACGGCCACATTGCCTTCTACTTTGACGTTGCCGCCCATACGGGACAGCTCGTCTACATAGCGGAAACGATTTTCAAAGATACTTTCGGTTACGACACTGGCTCCCTCTGCAAGAGCAAGGGTCACCGTCATCTGCGGCTGCATATCGGTCGGAAATCCCGGATATGGCAGTGTCTTGATATCGGTATGTCTCTGAAGCGTCTTTCCTACCACACGAACCGCGTCGTCGAATTCTACCACTTCACAGCCCATCTCAAGAAGCTTGGCGGAAATAGCCTCCAAATGCTTCGGTATTACATTCTTTACTGTAACGTCGCCGCGGGTAATCGCCGCCGCGCACATAAAAGTCCCCGCCTCAATCTGATCCGGAATAATGGAATATTCCGTTCCATGAAGCTTTCTGACACCTTTAATACGAATCGTATCCGTACCGGCTCCCTTGATATTGGCGCCCATGCTGTTTAAGAAGTTCGCTACATCGACGACATGAGGCTCCTTGGCCACATTTTCTAAAATAGTCTGTCCTTCCGCCAGCGTTGCCGCCATCATAATATTAATCGTCGCACCAACTGAGACCACATCCAGATAAATATGGCTGGCAACCAGATCGATGGCATGCGCAATCACTGCGCCGCGCTCAATCTTCACTTCCGCGCCCAACGCACGAAAGCCCTTTAAATGCTGGTCAATCGGTCTGCTGCCGATATTGCAGCCGCCCGGAAGCGGTACCTGGGCGCTCTTATATTTTCCCAGCATTGCCCCGATAAAATAATAAGAGGCTCTGATCTTACGGATATATTCGTCATCCACGGAAACTTCGTGGATATACTTCCCATTAATACGGACGGTATGTCTGTCAATACGCTCAACATCAGCTCCGATTTCCTCGATGGCTTCCAGTAATACATTGATATCCCTGACGTCAGGAAGATTCTCTATCACTACGTCTTCGTCTGTCATGATGGAAGCAGCAAGAATACCCAGGGCGGCATTCTTGGCTCCGCCGATGGTTACTTCTCCGGCCAGCGGATTGCCGCCTTTCATAATATATTGTTCCATTCCACACCTCTGATTATGATCTAATCTATTACAAAATTATTAAGTTTTTCTTTTGCGTCTTTAATGATTATAACATATCCTGCGGATTTGTAAAGAGAACGCACTTTCTTATTCCGTAAATACGCCGCAGACGAAGTCATTTCCGACACTGGAAAAATACTGAGAGGCGTCGTTTAAGCCCATTTTACGGGCTTCTTTTGTCTCCGGATTAAAAATGGTTACATTGTACTGATCGTATCCGGCAATCAGCTCGTAACCGCCGTTTTCCGTATACACAGCCACGGGACATCCCTTGCTGATAAAGTACAGAACCTGATTTAAAATACATCCGCGGGCATCCAGCATCAAAATCCCATCATCATAGTTCTTACTTCCGCTGAATTCTTCCATATGCCGGATTAAAAGTGCCCCCTTGTTCTCCGGATCCTTGATATTGCGGGCAGGCAGACGGTTGACACGGTTCCATACGATCTCCTGGTTTTCATCCGTCACCACTCCCATCTTGTCGTATGCCAGATTGAGCGCTTCCGTAAAGCTTCTGCTGCTTCCCAGATAATGGCCGCCGCCATAGGCGTAAAACAGATTTTCCGTGATTCCGGTGGCAGACTTTAGCTCCACCACCTCGGAGGACTCATACGCCATCTTCTTAGGCACGGAAACTTTCACATCGTGAGAAGCGGCCTCCTTATCGAGCTGAACAAAATACAGCTTTCTCCGGTCTTCGGAGGCATACCAGCCGATTCCCTTTAAAGGATCTTCCTTCAGCGCTTCATTGCAAACAATAATATCATCTTTTAACTCCGTATAGGTCTGATCCCCGGTTCTGGCAATCTTCGTCAGACGGATCCGGTTCTCCTCCACTTCCACATCGGCAATATAGGTGTCGGGATATTCGTACCGGTTGACGATTGCGCCCGTATCGTCCATGATCTCCAGACGGTACATGGGGGCATCCTTCACTCGTCCGTTTTCAATCCACATGTCGCCTTCTCTCGCCAGACCGTAGATAAAATCATCTCCTACGAAGCCCAGAGGCCGGCAGAGACTGCCGTCTTCCCCGGTAATCTCCTTCTTGCTTCCCGTGTCTAAGTCCATCAGATGAATCACCCGGGAACCGTAGGGATCATTTCCCTCCTGCCATGCAAAACGCCGTTCGCTTCTGCTTACCGCGAAACTCCCCTCTGTAAGGGAATCTGCCAGAACCATGTACTCGTTGCTGTTTAAATCGATACCGTATACGGCGTGATCCGCCATCATATACAGCATCCCATTGCTCCCCAGATGAGCCAGCTTATCAATATCGCCTTTCAGCATCTCGAACGACTGCGTTACCGGTGTAAAGAATTTTTCGTTGATGGCGTTCTCATCACTGGTGTACTGGTACATGGCAATTCCCATGGCCCCCTCGTGTATGCCGCGGTTCATATAACCGTATACGATAAAATTCACGTCACCGTTATCGCCGATGGACAGAATCCTGATATCATGCTGGTCATAACTGTTCCGGATCTCATCTTCATCGCCGCTGCGGAAGGAAAAGATCTTGACTGCCTTTTCGGAAGACTGGTCATAAGACCACAAATCTCGATTGACCACATACGCAATGTGGCGGCCATCCGGGCTTGCTTTCGTTCTTACCTCGTTATCATTCATAATCCCGAGCATAATGCGCTTTCCGGAAAACAGATCGCGCTGGCCGGAAAAGATCTGGTTGGTACTGCGCTCAAAATCCATCAGATAAATGCGCTTGCTGTCCCATTTCATGGTGAAATCGTCTTCCACCTCGTAGAGTTCATTCATGCCGTTGTCCGCAGTTCGCGTTATCTGATAATCCAGGCGGACATTACACATGATTCCGTCCAGATCCTTCAGCGTTACACGGATATCACCCACAGGCTTTACATCTAAACCGGCCCACGTAAGCTGGGAAAAACTGGACCGTATGGTCACGTGTCCCAGGGAGCTGTTGTCCTCGGATGCATTCGTCTCCAGATAAGTCGTCAGTTCTCTCGCCTGGTCATAGTCAAAGGTTTTCGTGGTGAAATTCACGGCAAAATCAATCATCTCTTTAGCATTTTCATTATCCGTCCACAGAATCCGGGTATAATAACGTACCTCTCCCCGCTCCGCCGTATCCAGAGAGAGAATCAGTAAATACTCCCTGTCCTTGGAAAGGAGATTCTGTATCGGCAGAACAGCAGTCGTATTCCCATCCGCCGTATCCCATTCCGTCAGACTCGTGCGTTCCACGAGACGCTCCAGGTTTAAGCTTCTCACCTCGTAGCTGATCCCGCGTATACTGCCGTCATAATCCGCGATCCGTATATTCAGCGCGCGGTCAGGCGGGAGAACGGTAAGCGAATCTCTCGCCGCCGCCTGCTTCATATCCTGCGTATAACCGTGCAGAAAATTAACGTCTCTCCCGTACATGGTGGCTGAGACCACCGGAAGAGCCGCTTCATCCATGGCAGTATACACAATGGAATCCGGTTTTTCCGTTCGTTTCTGGTTCCATACAAAGTAGATTGCAATGGCCGCAATAAATATAATAAATAGTATTCCTATCTTTTTTCCTAATCGTTTCATGTCAGACTTCCTCTATTTTCCCTATGTTTCCCTTTTATTCTATACAATATCCAACAAAACTACAACTTAAAAGTTTATTAATCTGCGGCCCGGAAGGGGGATAAAGCTGACATTTTCCGGCAGCATCACGTTTTTCGTTCTTCTGGGACAGGTACGAAAAATTCACCGTAATCCACCCCGAAAATCCGTTTTAATGCCATCATTTCCGTAGCCCTGATGTTTGACAGCCCGACCTCAATTTTTGCATAATTCCCCCTTGTTATGTTGCATTCCATCAACTGCATTTTCGCCACCGTCTGTTCCTGCGTGAGACCCGTCCGTTTCCTTAATCTTCTGATATTGTAGCCAATTACCATATCCTGCTTAATCTTCTGCTCCATCCTGTTTTGCTCCTTATAACGAACATTTTCAATTGATTCTATCTTATCCAGGTTCTATAATTGCTCTATATACGGAGCATTATTCATTTACTATTTTAATCCAGTCATATTTTGTCCGTTTATGTAATATATTAGTGATATAGAAAGGATTGATACAGCATGATAAGAAAAAAAACGGGAGAACTCACACCAAAAGAGGAGAGGGAGCTGATGCAGGAATTTGATCGCGTGGACGGGTACTGTGACACCGCAATACCGCCTGCTCCCAAAGGTGAATTCGAAAAAATAATTGCGGAGATGAAAAAAAGAAACATCGTACCACAAATCAGGGAAGAATTAAGAAAAAGATTTGGCAGATCATAAAAGTTGTCATTAACTGCTGTTTTATACATAAAACATTTCACATCACATGATCCGTATTGTATACGATCGCTTGAATGCCTGCGGCTGACACATCTGCTTTCGGTTTCAGAGGGCAGTCGCCACACACGGCTTCTTACGGCGCATGTGCTTTTTTGCTGCTCTTTACTACGGAAAAGAGTTATATCAAGTTTTTAAGTTTCTAATGTTTTATTTTATCAGTTTTATGTAAAACTGTATATTTTATTTGGAAAAATTTGGTGCTTCCAACATGGCTGTTTATGAGCACACAGTCGTCACAAGATACCATATCTTCTGAAACCCGGTAAGAAACCGGCTCCCGTTCTATCCGCCTCCGCTCAATTTGATTTACACATCATATGAACTTGACTTCCCCAATGCCGTTTTGAGGGCATAAATGGACAAACAGACATGAAATATGGCCTGGGATATCCTGTAATGAAAAGGAAATCCCGGGCCATATATATACGGCTTTTTTCTTTAATGCCTAATCTGTTATCTGCAGGCTGCCGTCTCCGGATATTCTATTATAATGCCATTTTAAAGGATATCTAGAAACAGATGCCTGAACGGCACCGTCTGCGATGCATCTCATTTAAAAGCAGAATCTTAACAATATCATTCAGCCAGTTATTTCCCGGATTCTGAGGCGGACGCGGGGGCTGCGGCTGTGGACGAGGCGGTGGTCCCCATGGCGGCGGCCCCCACGGTGGCTGCGGTGGGCGTGGTGGCTGCGGCTGCGGTGGACGCGGGGGTTGCGGTGGACGCGGGGGTTGCGGCGGGCGCGGGGGGTGCGGCGGGCGCGGCGGCTGCGGGGGACGCGGTGGTTGCGGCGGGCGCGGCGGCTGCGGTGGACGCGGTGGTTCCGGGCGCGGCGGCTGCGGGGGGCGCGGCGGCTGCGGCTGCGGGGGGCGCGGCGGCGGCGGCTGCGGACGTGGCGGCGGCCCCCACGGCGGCGGACCTTGAGGCGGCCTCTGGCCTGGCGGCGGGCCCCATGCGGGCGGGTTCTGCGACACCACCTGCTGCATTCTCCAATCTGCATCCTGCGTATTGACGCTGTTTACCTCGTACACCTCTACTTCTTCCACCTCTTCTACAGTTTCCGCAGTTTCTTCTCCTGTCTGTTCCGGCGTATTCTGCAGTCCAAGCTCCGATCCGTTCACCACTCCATCTTCCAGAATCTGCCGGCTTACGGAATCGCACACCTGATTCACCATAATGCGGTCCGGAAATTCATCATACATCGGACTGTTTTTATAATCCAGACGATCGCAGGCTGCCATCACATATTCCTGAATCCGCTTCATATGTCCCGGATACATTCCCTGCAGATACTCTAAATCCTGTACCATATGTTCCCTCTGCATCTTCGGCAGATCCTCCACAGTACTTCTGTCTCCATACAACATATACGGTTCCAGAACCTGGAAGCTGTTTCCATAAGTATGCTCTAAATTATCCTGCACAGCGGTTATCACTCCCTGCTTCTTTCTATACATAATCATCTTATGCACGTTTCAGTTGGATGTGATGAGAAACAGGACTTTTTCCCTTTATTTTATCTGTCTTCCAGTATTTTCATACGGCCCCTGAAGTCATTCAACCGGAACCAGAAGTACCGTTCATTTAAGCAGCCCCTCCTCTGTCCACTATATAATATCCGTATGCCTGCCGCGCGGATATACGAAAAAGGGTAGATTTTATTACATTTTTATCCTATAATGAATTTTTGTAATATTTTTTCATCATAATAAAATTTTTACGTGTAATTCCCGTATACGGACATCCTTTACCGTGGATTACCCCAGTAAACAGCCTCTTATTATAATTCCGGGAATGGCGAAGGCCTTATCTGGAAATAATAGGGGGATAGAAAAACATTGAAAGATAAAGTGAGGCAATATATGGAACTGCAATTTAAAGATTTAGACTCTGACGCACTGAAAACACTGGCACCCCATTTTACATTCAGAGAAAACAAAACCTGTGACAGCGTCTTCTTAGGCCTCTTCCTCTGGAAGGATTACTATCAGGTGCGCTATGCGATCGGCGCTGAAAACAACATATTCCTTCGTATCACTGCCGACGGAAAGGAGTACGCAGCTCTTCCCATCTGCCAGGCGGCTGATCTGCCCCACTCCTTTGACGTGCTGAAGGATTATTTTAACCGAATCCTGGGATTAAAGCTGAATATATTTCTGGCAGATGAAGCCGCAGTCCGCCTCTTAAATCTGCCGCAGGATGAATTTGAGATCGAAGAACTGGAGGATGCCCGGGACTACTTATACTCCGGAGACGCCCTTCGCTCTCTGGCCGGCAGAAAGCTGCATAAAAAGAAAAATCTGGTCAACTCCTTCGTAAAGAGCTGGGAAGGCCGTTTCGAATACCGCAGACTGTCCTGTGCGGACGGTCCGGAAATCAAGAGTTTCCTCGCACGCTGGGGTCTCGCCAGAGAAGAGCGTATGGAAGGCCAGCTGGAGCATGAAATCCTGGGAATTCACGAGATTCTGCGCTGCTGCTCCCTCCTCGACATTACCATGGCAGGTATTTATATCGATGGCAGTCTGGAAGCATTTACGATTGGCAGCTACAACCCTCTGGAGCAGATGGCCGTCATACACATTGAAAAAGCCAATCCTGAGATAAAAGGGCTGTATCAGTTCATCAACCAGCAGTTTCTCATTCACGAATTTCCTGACGCGGTCCTTGTAAACCGCGAGGATGACTTAGGTGACCCGGGTCTCAGACAGGCCAAGCTGTCCTACTGCCCCATAGATTTTGCGCGTAAATACAGAATCCGCCAGCGGTAACATGATTTCCGCCGGCGGATTTCCCCGCTGTCACGATCAGGATTGCTGCGCCAACTGCCTGATTTTTTTGTATAATCAGTCAGAAGCTCCTGATACTCCTTATAATAGCTGCAGTTCTCAAACAGAAGCGCCCTCTGGCGGAACTGCAGTATCCTAAACAACACAGACCAAAACCGTTAAGCCACTCTCAGAGACTGGTCACAAAGGCTGCCTATAACGCTACCCATAAAAAACGGGTGTGGCAGGAAATGAATTTTGCTCTCCAGATACCGGTTTACAAAATCCGTTTCCTGCCACACCCGTTCTATCCTCTTAATCTTCGAACAGCTTCTCCGGATAAACTCCGTCTGCCACCAGTTCCTTAATCGCCGCCGCTACCGCCGGCTTATCTTCCCGGTAAGTAACGCCAAACCACTTGTCCGGCGTCTCCAGAACCGTCACCCGTGCACGCTCTGTGCGTACAAGGCGGTCGATAATCCTTGGAAGCAGGTACTCTGTCTTGATATCTCCTTCCTTCAGACTGTCTAAAAACTCAGGGAACCCTCTCTCCAGCTCCTCTAAAAATGAAGGCGCAATTCCCCACATGTTCATGGATACATGCTGGCCGATCGGCACTTCCACCGGATTGCCGTCATCGTCACGGCCTCTCGCCACCTCCTTGTCCCTCTGAAGCTCATACGTCTCAGTGACGTCTATCAGCACGCCGTTCTCATCCACCCGGCATACGCCCCTGGTAACACCGCCATTTTCGCTCAACGTATTGCCCAGGATAAATCCGCCCATACAGATGTCGAACACGTCCGATTCCGTATCCATCTCATTCACCATATACTCGTGAATCTTCTTAAATCCCTCTTTGCCATAGTAATCATCCGCATTGATAACGATAAACGGTTCATGAATCACCTGCTTCGCACACAGGATCGCCTGGCCGGTTCCCCATGGCTTCGTCCTGTCCGCCGGCTTCTCATAGCCTTCCGGGAGATCTGTAAGCTCCTGAAATGCGTACTCAACCGGAGCAATCTTCTCGATACGACGCCCGATGATCTCCTTAAAATCCTTTTCCAGATCCTTCCGGATAATGAACACGATCTTGTTAAATCCGGCCTCCAGCGCGTCATGAATCGAATAGTCCATGATGATCTCACCACTGGGTCCTACCGGTTCCAGCTGCTTGATTCCACCGCCAAACCTGCTTCCGATACCTGCCGCCATAATCACTAATGCCGTATTCTTCATAATGCTTCTCCTCTGTTTTTTTATTAAGTGCCCCTAGTATAACACAAAAAAACCGATTATTCCACACTCTTAAGCGACTCCACCATATCAATTCCCTTCAGCTTATCATACATGGCAAGGTTGACAAACGCGGAAAACGCATACGTCATCAAAACGCTGTACGCGTAGCTTACGGGCCTGATCTGCCTTCCGAACATCAGCATATCCACTTCTACGGTAGTCATGACGTATCTGTGCAGGAAATACCCCATGACGATTCCCACCATGCTGCCCAGTATTGTCAGCATAATATTTTCCCGGTATACATAGGCGGCCAGTTCCGGATTATAGAAGCCCAGCACCTTCATGGTTGCAAGCTCCCTCTGGCGTTCGTTGATGTTGATATTGTTCAGGTTATAGAGCACCACAAAGGCCAGCAGTCCCGCCGAGATGATAAGCACCCAGATGACCACATTTAAGCTGTCCAGCATGTCGTTTATCTGCCCCCGCATGGTACCGATAAAGGTCACCGCCATCACGGAATCAAAGGACAGCAGTTCCGTTCCCAGCCGGTTCTGTGTCTCCTCATTCAAATCCTTTAAATTGAGAAACATTGTGTTATACTCAGGCGCCTCTCCATAGACCTTTTCATACAGAGCCGGTGTCATATACACGTAATGGTGAAGATAATTCTCCGCAATTCCTCCCACCACCACCGGATGATGAGTTCCTTCATCCTCCTTTAAGAAAATGGTATCTCCCACCTTCACATCCAGCAGTCCCGCCATTTTCTCCGTAACCAGCACGTGGTCGTCAGCCAGAACATACGGCTCTCTGCTTTCCCTGCTGCGCAGGTGAACAAACCGGTTCACCTCATCCAGATTTTCCGGTACAAACAGATAGGCTTCCTTCGTCACATCACCCGCCGACACATCCAGAATCGTTTCCTCCACCCGGAGCCACGCCGACACATCTCCCTGTGATACAAAGGACCGGAGCTTCTCCTGCTCCGCCTCATCTGCCTCGTCGTCAGTCTGTACCAGCACATCGTACGTCCAGATATCGTTATACTGTTTTTCTCCCAGTGTGGATATGGAGTCATTCAGGCCGAAGCCAACGAGGAGCAGCGCCATACAGCCGCCGGTTCCGAATATCGTCATCAGACACCGTTTTTTATAGCGGAACAAATTGCGCACCGTGGCCTTCTGGATAAACGTAAGCTGCCTCCACAGCGGAGTCACGTATTCCAGCAGCACCCGTTTCCCCTGCTTTGGAGGAACAGGCCGCATCAGCGCAGCCGGTGACGACAAAAGCTCCCGGTAACTGGAAAATACGGTAGCCAGAACTGTACACGCCAGCGCCAGGCCGGAGGCCAGAAGCGCGTAATGGAGGTTGAACGGGGTCAGCATCACCGGAAGGTTCTCATACAGAATAAAGTACGCAGTCATAATCACATAGGGAAGCAGCTTTTCCCCCGCTGCCGCTCCCAGAATACTTCCGGCCAGGGTAGCGGCCAGGGCGTAGCCAATATATTTGGAGGCAATACTCCATTTCCCGTACCCCAGCGCCTTTAATGTTCCGATCTGCAGACGCTGTTCCTCGACCATACGTGTCATGGTAGTAAGGCTGACAAGAGCCGCCACCAGGAAAAATATAAACGGAAATACCTTTCCGATCGCGCCGATGCGTTCTGCGTCGCTTCCGAACTCCACATAAGTCTGGATGGAATTTCTGTCCAGAACGTACCACTCCGGCTCCTTAATGTCATCAATTTCTTTCTGAGCGTCGTCAATCTTCTTTCCGGCGTCCGCGATCTTCTCTTCCGCCTCACGCCTGGAATCCTCGTATTTGCCCTTCGCCTCCTCCAAGTCCGCCTCGCCATCATTCAGCTTCTTCTGCGCTTCCTCAATATCCGCCTCCCCTTTCGCAATGTCCTTCTCCGCCTTCGGAATCTTCGCCTCGCCGTCGGCAATGTCCCGGTGGGCATCTGCAATCTTTTCTTCCCCATCGGCAATATCCCGGTGGGCATCTGCAATCTTTGCCTCGCCATCCACGATATTCTGCTTCGCATCCTCTACCTTCTGCTCACCATCGATGATTTTCTGTCTGGCATCCGCCAGCTGCTCTTCTCCCTCATCCAGTTTACGCCTGGCATTTTTAAGCTTCATTTCTCCCTGGTCCAGCTTCTTTTTTCCTTTTGCCAGTTCTCTTTTTGCCTTAGCCAGTTCCTTTTTTCCCTCTTTCACGGCCGCATCACCGTAAGTCAGCTCCTGATAGGAGGCCTGCAGCGTATGTACCCCCTCCACCAGCATTGCCCCCTCACCGCCCGGTATCATCTCCAGCCAGGGTGCATACGCGTCAATCTCAAATTCCTCCACCTGGATACGGCTGATTTCAGAAGGCGTGATATCCAGAGGAACCCCCATGGCGATCAGCCCGTTTAAGGCTTTCTTTAAATTCCGTTCCACCTCCGGCGCATTTTTCCGGTACTCTTTCCAGCCCTCCTTCAGGGTTTCCTGCTGTTCCTCCAGCTCCGCCTTTCCATCTTCGTATTCTTCCAGCCCAATCTCGTATTCCAGCCATCCGTCATCCAGCTCCATACGGGCCCCCGGCAGCTCCTCGTCGAATTTTTTACGGGCATCCTCCAGCTCTTTTTCCTTGTCCGCAACTTCCTTTTTGGCGTCCTCCAGCTCCTGCTCCTTTTCCGCCAGTGTCACTTTCCCGTCTTCCAGTTCCTGTTCTTTCTCCGCCAGCGTTACCTTAGCGTCCGCTAACTCCTGTTCCTTTTCCGCCAATGTCCGTTTTCCGTCTTCCAGATCGTTTTTGGCATTTTCTAAATCAGTTTTCCCTTTTTCCAGATCCGCACGGCCCTTTTTAATATCGTCCTTTCCCTCGTCGATTTTCTTCTGTGCATCTGCAATCTGCCGGGCCGCATCATCCAGCTTCCGGTCGGTCTCCGCCGTCTTTTCCGTCAGTTCCCTTCTGGCGTCATTTAACGCTCTGTTCGCCTCGTCTGTCACATCGCGGTACCGTATCGCGGACCGCTGTTCGGAAAGCGTATCCTCAATCTCTTTCGTTACAAGATCGATATAGTCCTGGTACTCATCGGAATAGGACAGAAAGGATTTTCCCTGTTTCGTCTGGACATAGATGTCCGTAAATACATCCATGCTGAAATTATCGGGCGTCACGGCCATAAAGGTATCGAGACTCCCATTCCCAATCGTCGTCGTCCCCCGCTCCAGCGACAGGTACCGGGAGGACATACCGATGCCCACAATCGTAAAAGTATCACACTTCAGCGTGTCAGAGAGTTCCTCAGCCGTACCGGAACAGACTTTCACCGTATCCCCCAGTTCAAACTGGCCTTTATAAGCCTTTCCCCGGTCCATCAGACATTCCCCTGCCCGCTCCGGCATACGGCCGTCCAGCAGCGTAAACTGGTTAATCTGCCCGCTCATCGAAAAAATCCGTACGGTCTGCTCCCGGTCCGGGCTTTCACAGAGCACATCCGTGGTATAGGCGCCTTCCGCATGCTCTGTCTCCGGGAGCTGGCGCACCGCCTCCACATCATCCTCTGTCAGACCCAGGGTGCCGACAATACGGATATCCATTAAATTTGTATCATCATAGTAAACATCAGCAGAGAGCTCCATGTCCGGCCTTGTAGAACGAATGCCGGCAAAAAACGCGACTCCGAGCGCGACAATAAAAAGAATCGATAAAAACCGGTTCATGCTGCGCCCTATTTCCACCATAAAGTCTTTGCGTTTTGCATTCTTCATACAAACACCATCCGATCTGAGGCATTCCACTTACCACTCGATCTTCTCCACCGGAAGCGGTTTTTCGTTCAGCACAATACTTGCCGTCTTCCCGTTCTTAATCTGTATTACCCGGTCCGCCATCGGTGCCAGCGCCGAGTTGTGAGTGATCACGATCACCGTCATCTTCTTCTCCCTGCACGTATCCTGAAGCAGTTTCAAAATAGCCTTTCCGGTCTGATAATCCAGCGCTCCCGTGGGCTCATCACAGAGCAGCAGTTTGGGATTTTTCGCCAGCGCCCTGGCGATGGACACCCGCTGCTGCTCCCCGCCCGAAAGCTGCGCAGGAAAGTTGTTAAGTCTCTCCCCCAGTCCCACATCGATCAGAACCCGCTCCGCGTCGAGGGGATTTTTGCAGATCTGAAGCGCCAGCTCCACATTTTCCAGAGCTGTCAAGTTCTGTAACAGATTATAAAACTGAAATACAAAGCCGATATCATTTCTCCGGTACCCCGTCAGCTTTTTCTCCGGGTACGAAGCAATGTTGACGCCGTCCACCAGGATTTCCCCTGAGGTAGCAGTGTCCATCCCTCCCAGAATATTTAATACCGTAGTCTTTCCCGCCCCGCTGGGCCCCACGATCACCACGAATTCGCCCTTCTCGATGGCAAAGCTGATTCCGTCCACCGCATGAATGGTAATCTCGCCCATATGGTAACTTTTTCTTACCTCCTTAAGTTCAACAAATGCCAAAAAGCACCGCCTTTCTCACTTACATTTTATCGGTCACATTCGCTGCCGCGTTCTTATTCTGAGATGCGATTTCACTCATATCTTTCTTCTTTTATTATATTTTAATATGACATCAGATTCAAGTATATCCATCTTAATTCACCAGGCCTTAACCCTTTTTTCACCGGATTGGGATATTACTTCTTCAATTTTCCCATGACAGACCAGCCACCCGCAACTCCCGTCACCAGCCCCAGAATCACAGATGCAGCCGTCAGTTTCGGAAATACCTCCGCCGGCGGCAGCAGACTCACGGTGCCGCCGGACAGACTGAGCCCTGCTGCCACCAGCTCCAGCCCCCAGCGGTACCCCGCCAGCAGGAGCAGAAGGGGAATGCACATTCCTGCAAGCCCCATAACGAGTCCCTCCACCAGAAAGGGAACACTGATAAATTCCTCCCTGGCCCCCATCAGCCGCATAACCCGGGTCTTCCCCTTCTGAGATTCAATACCGACAGAAAGAGTGTTGTGAATCAGCAGAATGGAAATCAGAAGCAGAATCGCCGCACTCCCCGCAGTCAGTCTCGATATCACCGTCTTGATACGAAGCAGCGCACGCACCGTATCCGCCGAATGTGTCACCTTGCGGACCCCTTCCAGCCCCTTCACATACTCCACGAAGCCCTCCTGCTGCTCGATTCCTTTGACATAGACCTGATAGTGATTGGACGCCGCCAGCGGGTTATCCCCGTCAAAGACTCCATCTAACAGTTCCCCGTCTTCAAAATAATCATTCCGAAATCCTTCCCAGGCGTCATCTGCAGAGGTATAAACTGTTCGCTCAACCTCCGGTCTCTCACGGATTAAATTTCCGATCTCCTCCACCCGTTCGGGGGCTGCCGTTTCCTCAAAGAATACCGCCACATAGACATCTTCCTCCGTCTTCGTAAGCACACCGTCCAGATTTAAAACAGCAATATAAAAAATGCCAAACAGAAAAATACACGCCGCCATGGTAAGGACGGATGCCGCCGTGTACACCTTGTTATGCCACAGATTTTTAAATCCAAGCCGGCATAAATACAGCCATGTCCTAACAGCCATACATCAGACCTCCCCTGCTGCTGTCCTTAATCACCTTTCCATACCTCAGCGCAATCTGACGCCTGTGCATGTACTTCACCAGCTCCTGATTATGGGATACCACAAGCACAGTCGTGCCCTGACGGTTAATCTTCTCCAGCAGGCGCATAATCTCTTCGGCATTCTTCTGATCCAGATTCCCCGTAGGTTCATCAGCCAGCAGAAG
Organism: Hungatella sp. SL.1.14; assembly: GCF_024460495.1. Taxonomy (NCBI): domain Bacteria; kingdom Bacillati; phylum Bacillota; class Clostridia; order Lachnospirales; family Lachnospiraceae; genus Hungatella; species Hungatella sp. SL.1.14. The sequence goes on from NZ_JANFYJ010000026.1 coordinate 28,251, forward strand.
TACCGGCTGGTTTACCACCGCACGGGCCAATGCCGTCCGCTGTTTTTCTCCGCCGGAGAGCTGCCCCGGATAACAGCCTGCTTTTTTCTCCAGCCCCACCTGTCCCAGAACCTCCATCACCCGGCTGCGCATCCGTTTATGGTCTGCCTCGACGACACGCTGGGCAAACGCCACATTTTCATAGACAGTAAAATCGGGAAACAGGCAGAAATCCTGAAATACCATACCAATATACCGGCGGTAACGGCAGACCTGCCGTTCCTTCAGCTGCCTCAAATCAATGCCGTTCACCACAATATTTCCCTGATCCGCCTCCGTCTCCCGCAGAATCAGTTCCAGAAGCGTCGTCTTTCCCGCCCCGCTGTTCCCCACAAGGAAGACGAATTCCCCTTTTTCTATCTGCAGGCTCACGTCATCAAGCGCTTTTTGCCCCGTTCCGTATGTCTTTGTCACTCTGTCAAATGAAATCATAGTGTTATCCACAGTACTCCCCTTTTCCATCGCAGTTATCCACGAAATAAACAGTCTTTCTTCGGGATCAGATGTCTTTCTTCTTCAGCTTATAAACAAAAGCAAGCACCTTTGCCACCGTCTGATAGAATTCCTCCGGAATCTCCATATCCACCTCAACGCTGGCATACAGCCCTCTTGCCAGAGGTTTGTCCTCCATAATATAGACCCCGTTGGCCTCTCCCACCTCTACGATCTTAAGCGCCAGATGATCGGCGCCTTTCGCAAGAACCACCGGAGCCCGGTTGGCATTGGAATCATATCCAAGGGCTACCGCAAAATGGGTGGGATTTCTGATGATCACATCTGCCTTCGGGACATTCTGCATCATACGCATGGACGCCATCTGGCGCTGTTTCTCCCTGATCCGTCCTTTGATCTGCGGATCGCCCTCTGTCTGCTTATACTCGTCCTTGATTTCCTGTTTACTCATGCGCAGATTCTTCTCATACTCCCACCACTGGTAGAGATAGTCAAACGCAGCCAGAAAAATAAAGGCGGCCCCCACCGTGTTCACCAGCGACACCGCAGTGTCCCCGACATACACAAAAGCCGCCTGTACCGTACCATCCATCAGACGTGCAAACTCGTGGATTCTCCCCTTTATGTAACTGTAGATCACCCAGGCCAGGATGGTAATCTTAATCAGCGCTTTTAAGAGTTCCACCACCGAGCGGATAGAAAACATCCGCTTAAAGCCCTTTAAAAGGCTGATCCGGTCCATTTTAAATTTCATGACATCCGCAGAGAACGACAGTCGTGTCTGAAAGAATGTCGTGACAACCGCCACCGCCACCCCGATAAAAAGCAGCGGCAGAGCCGCCTGCCCAAACAGGAACATGGCTTTTAACAGCTTGTCCGGCAAATCCTCCGCTGTCAATGGCTCCGTCGAAGCGGCATAAGAAAAGAACAGTTCCATGGACGCCTTCAGCGTTCGGTATATCATGGGTGCCAGAGCGTTTAAGGAATTAAACAGCACCAGAAGAGAGCAGACGGCAATTACGTCGCTGCTCTGAAACACATTTCCTTTTTTCCGTTCGTCCTGCCGTCGTTTCGGTGTGGCTTTCTCGGTCTTTTCATCTGCCGCCACGCTCATCACTCCCTTCTGTCTGCAGACTAAACCCTTAAGCGTCTATGATGCAAACATCATCATGACCTTTTGTACCTCGCTCATCATCATTCCGAAATAGGAGTCGATAAACGCCCCGATGGGACGCGCAAACAGCATCATCAATAAAATACCCAGCAGAATCTTCGACTGGATATTAATCACAAATACATGAATCTGGGGAATCAGCTTCATAAGCACGCCCATGGATACCTCCAGCACAAACTCTGCCGCCACAAACGGCAGAGCCAGCTTGATCACCATTAAAAAGACACTGCCGAATATGCTCACAAGATACCAGGCAATATCCTGAGTCACCAGCCTGGCGGCTCCCACGGGTATCATCTCGTACGTATAGGCAAACAGCTTCACCGTCAGAAGATGGCAGCCGGTCGCAAAGAAATACAGGAAAAAGAAGACATGAATAAACTGTCCCAGAATCGCGGTCTGTACGCCTCCTGCCGGATCCATGATCTTGCCCATGGACAGCCCGAACACCGTGTCCATCAAATCTCCCGCTGCATAGATCATATAGAAAAACAGCTGAAACACGCTTCCGATCACCAGCCCCATGATCACCTCGCGCATCAGTGCCTCCGCCATCTGAAAGGTACTGTAGGCCTGTATGGCGGCGCTGCCCTGGACCGCTGTCGGCGCGATCACCAGGCTGAGCGTCAGCACCAGCCCTGTCTTCACCATGGCGGGAATTCCCCTCCTGGCAAACACCGGATGAACAAAGATCAGTCCTCCCATCCGCGCAAACACCAACAAAAACACATCAAAATACTCTAAAACGCCGCTATCCATCACATATTCCCCGTGTTAAAGCGATGCCATAATCGCAAACAGCTCCACCACAAACTCATCCATCACCTTAAACATCCAGGATCCCAGCGCCAAAAGCACCAGCGCAATCACCAGCAGCTTCGGGACGAACGTAAGAGTCTGTTCATGAATCTGCGTCGCCGCCTGAAAGATCGCTACGATCAGCCCCACGACAATACTGATGATCAACAGCGGTCCCGCTATTTCAAATGCAACCATCATGGCTTCCTTCATCACTTCCATTACCTGGTCTGCAGTCATACTATGTACCCCCTCGTCATCGGAATCCGGTAACCAGCGTCTTAATCACAAGACTCCAGCCATCTACCAGAACAAACATCATAATCTTAAATGGCAGCGCGATCATGGTAGGAGGCAGCATCACCATTCCCATGGACATCAGCGTGCTGGACACCACCAGATCGATAATCAGAAACGGGATATAGATCAGAAATCCCATCGTAAACGCCTTATTAAGCTCACTCAAAATAAAAGACGGAACCAGCACTGTCAAGCCCAGCTTCATATAGCCTTCCGGTCCCCCCGATACATCAGGAACCTCCGTCTTTGAGATGGAAAGAAATAAATCCAGACTCTTCTTCTCTGTCTGTTTTAACATAAACTCTTTCATGGGCTCCTGCGCCCTGGTAAACGCCTCTTCCCTCGTGATTGCTCCCGCTTTATAGGGTTCGTACGCCTGTGTATTCACTTTGGCAAACACCGGACTCATGATAAACAGTGTCAGAAACAGCGCCAGTCCGATCATCACCTGGTTGGGCGGGGACTGCTGCGTCCCCAGTGCATTGCGCAGAAATGACAGAACAATGACAATCCGTGTAAAACTTGTCATCATAATCAGCAGCGATGGCACTACGGCAAGAAACAGAAACAGGAACATGATATCCAGCATGTCCATGGGCTTTCCGCTTCCGGAGCTTCCCTCCAGTGTCAGAGAAATGTCCGATGCAAACGCGATCTGTCCGCATGCAGCGGACACCCTGATAAACGCCGCCAGGCCAAGTACGCCCCCGGCAATTTTCCTTATCCCCTTCATCATAGATCTCTCCCGTTTTTCTTCTGTCGTTCGTCCTGCTGCCGCCCATCTTTTTTGACCAGTGTTTTGAGCTGTTCCGTAAATACAGACGCAAAGTCCGGCGAAACCTCCGCCGGACTCTTTCTCTCATAAGTTTCCAGTTCCTCCAGTCTGGTGATACCGGCCGGAGATACTCCCACAAGCAGAATCCGTCCCTGAACATCAACAATCATCAGATAGCTGTCCCGCCCCACGGCCAGACGGTCCAGAATCTTCATATCGCCGGACTGCTGTCTTCCATTCATTCCTCTTCCCAGCATCCTTGTCGTCACGTATGCCAGAATAAGGACCAGTATCAGTACAATCAGATAAAATAACACTTTAAGAACCGCCATATTAATCCCTCTTGCCGATTATCTCAATAATTCTTGCGGCAAACTTGTCATCTGTCACTAAAACATCGCTTTTTCCGATCAGTTTTCCATTGACCACCACATCCGCAGGCGATCCCGCCTGTTTATCCAGTGTTAGAATCTGTCCCTTCTGCAGCGCCAGAATATCTTTCACACTGCATACCGTTCCGCCAATCCTGACCGACACATCAAGTGTAATATCCCGGAGTTTTTTCCTCTCCTCACCGATATGATCCACCTGATTATCCAAAGGGACATACTTAAATTCCGGAAATGACACCTCCCGGAACGCAACCGTCTTCTCTTTTTTCCTGAAAGGCAGCTCCTCCGTATGTACCGCTTCCTCTGCCGCCGGCTCCTGTCCCATGACCGGAATCCCGAAAATCTCCTGAAGCTCTTCCGTGGCGATGCCCAATACCTCCGCTGACAAAACACCCTCAATCTCCAGGTGGAAGCGGATCAGCAGCAGATGAGGCACTTTATCCCACAGGCTAATCGTATCCAGAATCCGTTCCGCACTGTCAAACGCCGTAACGCGTGTCAATACTTCCCCCATCTCACGCCCCAGAAAATCACCCAGATTCTCCATGGCCGCACCCATGCACTGGGACGCGACTTCTTTTAAGGTGCTTAAAGCGATCTCATCAAGGGGACTCTCCGTATTCACCGGCAGACCCATAATAAAATTCGAAATCTTTAACATATCCGCCCGGTCAAATACGTACAGCTGCGGAACCCGCAGCCCTTCAGCCGTCCGCTCCGCCTCGATCACCACATTAAAATGGGGCAGATATTCCGTCAGGGTCTCCATATCTGTCTCGCCAAGCTCTGTCACCGCCGCCCTGGCATTTCTGCCAAGAAGAGAAGCCAGCGTATTGCAGACAGGCACCGCCTCCATATCCAGAAGCTCTGTCAACGCTTCCTGATCCAAATATCCCATACTCTTCCTCCCGGCTATAATACCTTATTAATCTCAACCGCTTTGCGCAGCTTCGTGTGCCCCAGCCTGGCCTCGAAGCAGGCTATATCCTCGACGTAAATATCAATGCTGCTGTCCACTTTTTTATTGAGAGGCACCACATCCCCCGGCTGCAGCTGGAGAATGTCCTGGGCATCCAGTGAAAATTCATGGAAAACAGCCCGCAGTTCCACCTCAGATTCCAGCAGATGCTGTTCAATATAGCCTCTCTTTGCCAGCTGCTTCGCCTCATCCTTCTTCTGGCTGACCGCGTATGTGTAACCGAACTTCGAAGTCAGTTCCTCCACATTAGGTGCAGGCATCACCAGATTTAACACTGCCGAAAGCTGATCGATCCGCACCTCCAGCTCCACCTGTATCACCACGTCCTCGGGGGCGCTCACCTGAAGCAGATGAGGATTCGTTTGAAGGCCGGTCAGCGCCGCATCTACATCCAGATATTCCTTCCAGGAGTCGCCGATAAATTCCGTTATCTTCCCAAGTAAATACTGCAGAATCGCTTTTTCGATATCCGTAAAATCACGGCTCAGTTCATATTCGGTGCCAGCGCCGCCGAGCAGGCGTTCAATCATGAAAAAGGCCAGTCTGGTATCCACTTCCAGTACCAGAGGAGCCTCATTGTAATCCTTGTTGTCCGGGATCAGGGTAATCATGCCAAAAAGAGACCGGTCAGGAACAGAATTGCTGAATTCCTGATACCGTCTCTCCACGATCCCCGTCACACTTATCTCACAGTAGGACTGCATCAATCCCGTCAGATACGGTGCAAGCGCACGTGCAAAACTGTCATATAAGTTTTCCACCGTGCTCATGCGCTCTTTCGTAAATTTCTTGGGCGATTTAAAATCGTATGTCTTTATCACTGCGCTGTACCTTCCTGTCCCCCGCTCATGTCCGCCGGCATGTCAACCGGAAACAGCGGATCCATCGTCTCTATCCCATCCAGGTTATCCTGGGAGACCTCATAATCGTTGCCCAGAATGATCATGTCCACCCTGCGGTTCAGTTCACGGCCCTCCTTCGTGCTGTTATCCGCGATGGGATAATACTTGCCGTAACCGCGGCAAATCAGCTTTTTCGGCTCCAGACCGACGTGATCCTCCAGATAGATTGCCACATTGTCGGCTCGCTCAGAAGAAAGCAGCCGGTCATTGATCAGAGAATTGGCCGCCTGGGCGGTGTGTCCGTTAATATAGATCGCCATAATCTCATCCTGCCTGTCCTTCAGCATGATCCCAAGGGCATCCAGCATGGATTTGCTGTTCTCCTGTAAGACCGCGCTGTCAGGTGCAAACAGCAGATCATTCTTAAACCGGATATAGACCGCGTTCTCACTGTCGGAAACAACCGCATCCAGGTTTTCCATCTGGAAATACGACTGGATATCCTTCGCCATATCGGCCATGGCAAGAGAGGAGGCAGACCGCGCTCCGCCGCCGGTTCCGGTGTTAAACTGGGATCCTTCTCCCTCCGGAGCACTGGCTCCCTCACTGATACTGGGATATTTCAGATCCTGCGGCACATCCTCCAGGTCATTGGTCGATTCAATTCCCAGCTGGCGCTGCATCGCCGCCGCGATCTCTTCCAGCTTGCTGATATTTACATTGGAAATACTGTATAGCAGTACAAAGAAGGTCAGGACAAGGGTTATCATATCCGCGTAGGTATTTAACCACTCCTGACCTCCTCCTTCTTCTCTTCGTTTCTTCATGTTATTTCCCAATCTCCAGGGCTTTTAATGCCATGCTTTTTGCAATGTTCAGTGCTGTCACATTGGCCTCATAGGCACGGGTGGCGGCCATCAAATCCACCATCTCCTCGGCACTGTTCACGTTCGGCATCATAACATACCCGTCCTCATTGGCGTCGGGATGATCCGGATCGTAGACCGGTACGAGAGGATTCTGGCTCTCCACCACTTCCTCCACATAGACTCCGCCGCGGTCTGCCTTTGTCATGGCTTTGCCCAGCTCGGACTTGAAATCCAGCTGATTTTCCCGCAGCACCACCTGTTTTCTACGGTAGGGGCCTCCCTCTGCCGTTCTTGTCGTATTCTGGTTCGCCAGGTTCTGCAGGATAATGTCCGTGCGGAACCGTTCCGCTGTCAGGGCCGAACCCGTTATATTGAGAGAATCCAAATACCCCATAAGCCGCTCCTTTTATTTACCCGTATTGTTAATCACATATCTAAGTGTGGAAAGCTTTCCCGACATCCGGGACGTCATGGCCGAATACTCGGTATACGCCTTCCATAAGTCCAGCTCCTCTTTTTCCACCTGTACATTGTTCCCGTCCGGCCTGGCCTCCGTATCGTTATCCGTTCCGACAACCGCCTTATAGACAGGACCGCTTCCGTCCGCCGCCTCTTTTAACACCTGTTTAAATTCTACTTTTTTCGCTTTAAATCCCGGCGTCTCGACATTGGCGATATTATGGCCGGCAACCTGCTGCTTCAGCCACATGGCGTCCAGTCCGCTCTGCAGCGCCCGAAACGCCGCATCCTCAAATAATGGCATAGATACACTCCTTATCTCATCCTGTGTGTCCCATTCGAACCTGCTTATCCGCCTGGGAAAACGCTTCCTTCAGCTCGGCAATCATGGGGAGCACTTCTTCCACCGGTTCCGGGCTCTTCTTAATATTCGCCTGAAGAATCTGATAGTTAAAATATTCATAAAGGGAGGCCAGTCCTCCCGCCACCTCATACTGGTGATCCAGCGTGGAGGACAGGTGGGCAACGATGGCCTGCGCCTTCTTAAAATGCGCATTGCTTCCCTCATAATCATTCTGCTCCAGGCTCACAAGCCCTTTGTTTAACCGGTTGATCACCTCGTCAAACAGCAGATTGATCATATCGCCCTGCGTCATGGTCATGACAGACTGCTCTTTATATCTTGCATATGGGTTTTGCATAATTATACTCCTTTATTATGAAGAGAACTGCTGGGTCAGCCAGGAACTCTGGCTGTTCATGTTGGAAATGGCCTGCTCCATGGCATTAAACTGCTTCCAGTAACGGGTCCGCTCCAGTTCATACTTGGTATTTAACTTGGACAGTGTCTCGGATATGCGCTTCATCTCATCATAGATCGTGTTGCTGGTAATCAGTACATCCTTGGTACCCGCGTAACGAACCATACTTCCCGGACTTCCGCTGCTGACATTCGCCGCATCCCTGATAGCCTGCTGCAGCTTTACCGCCACGCCCTGCTCCTTGTCCGTAAACAGCTTCCGGATATTATCCGCATTGGTAGCCACCATGGACTTTAACGTATCTTCGTCAATAACCAGTTTTCCGTTGTCGCGCCAGTTGTCCGAAGTCTCGATCCCGATATCGTAAAGCGCAAGCCCCGCGTCCTCTACACTGCTGTAAAGCACCATTCTCATATCACTCAAAAAGCTGGAGACGTTGGAATCGTTATGAAGGAGTCCCTTCTTCGATTTTTCCTCCCAGAGTTCGATCTCCCGGTCGCTCATCTCTTTCTTCTGGGCGTCTGTAAGCGGAGCGTACTTCTTGTAAGTCGCCTCCTCCGATACATAACTGTTCAGTTCTTCAATCAGAGTATTATAATCCTCTACAAAACTCTTTAAACTATCTATTATTTTATCAGTATCCCGGGAGGTAGTCAAGCTAATTGGGGGGTCTCCGGCACCGGTTGTGCCCGTTAATTCCATGGTAATTCCATCCAGCTCAAATGTGTTGGTATTACGCTCCATGGTGACGCCGTCAACGGTAAGTTTTGCGTTCTGGCCGGCGGTGATTTGGGCGGTCATTTGGGGATCGTAGGTGTAAACAGGTGTATCAAAAAGGTCTTTGATATACTGGTTAACTGCATCATCTGTTCCGGATATTGAGACACTTTTCCCGCCTCCGGTAATCTCCAGTTTTCCATTGGAAAATGTCACACTGGCTCCAGAAGCGTCATGAATTGCATCCACAATTTTTGTCTCTGCATCTGAGTCTGCCAGATTTACAACTTTTAACGTACCGTCAGGAGACGTTATGTGAAGCTCACCGGAATTTGGTCTGGAAGATACAACATTGGACTGAACTTTACGGTCCTTATGCTCCAATAAAATGCTGTCTGTACCAAACAACTTTTTAATTGCTTCTTTTCCCGCACTGTCCGTTCCCGTCGAATCCACACGTGCTTTCATTTCCAGAGATCCGGAAGTTCCGGTAATATTAAGTCTGCCGTCCTGGAAGGAGGCACTGACTCCTGCCACTGCATTCAGATTCTGAACCAGCATATCGATACTTGTGTTTAAATCAATGGTAACATCTCCTGCTGCTCCCGTTACTGTAATTTCACCCTGCAAGCCCGTCAGATCAGATCCTGTTAACAGGTTATCACCCGCTACAAATCCAAGGCCAGAAGCAAATCCTTTTGTCAGGTTATCCGAAGTAAAGCCTACCTTATGTTCCTTAGATGTCAAAACTACCATATCTGTCCCGGGTACAGCAGGATTCTCCTTCATGGAAAATCGTACTGCCTCGGTACCAAATTTTCGATCCAGTTGAGAGTTGATGGCATCCAGAACGCTCTGAGAAGACTCGTATTTACTGTTACCGGTTTTCCCTTCCAGTGTGATCTCTACATCTTTTCCGTCAACCTGAAACACCAGCTTTTCATCATTTCCGCTGTTTAAAACTCTCCTGACATCCTCTAAACCGATTGCAGTGTCTCCTGTCAGTTCCTTTGAAAACAGTGATGACTGAACTCCTGCAGCCTCCACACCAAACATGGAAGTGAGCAGCGTTCCATAGGTCTGCTTCATGGTAATATTGGATATGGACCCGGTCGAAGTCGATTCCATAATAAACTTATCCGCCGCCGAAGAATACGACACCTTTACTCCCGCTCCGCTGTTATTGATGGCACTGATCACATCACTCAGAGTAGAATCCTCAGTCAATCCTTTAATGGTTACACCATTAATCTCAAATTCGTATCTGCCGCCCTGCGGTTTATTGGCAAAGTTCATGTTTTTCAGGGAGGTGCCATAGTCCAGTTTATTGGAAAATCCAGTCCCGAATCCGAGATTCTCCACCGTACCGGCATCCCCGGAGGACTGAATAATGACTCTTCTTGAAGAGTCCACGGGAACATCGGTTGGGTTTCCAGCCGCATCCAGCTGCACCAGCTCCATCGTTCCTTTATCACTTCCCGTTCCAGCCGTATATTTCATACCGACTGCCGTACCAAAATTCCGGTACAGCGCCTGGTTAATATTCTTTATTGTATCCGCATCATTTGCACCTGCAGTAAATGTGATCGTCCGGTTCACCCCGTCAAGTGTCGCGGAGAATGAGTACGTATCTCCATTGGTAAACTGGCTCATATCAGCGCCGCTTCCCACTGGCGTTCCCGTCACCGTTCCTGCCGTTTTCACTGTACACGCCGTAGCCAGACGCTCAATCGAATCAATCTTCATACTGCTGACTGCATTCCCTGAAACCGATGTAACCTTAATATTCGAAGAACTGCTGACACCAGTCATCGTATTATATAAGCTGCTGCTCAGCAGATTCGTATCGCCGCTTCCATAATAGGAAAAGTATTTGTCACTGAACGTGTTGATCTTCGTAATAAGGCTTCGGTAGATATCCTGTTTCCACTCCAGCTGCTGTTTTAGTCCCGTCTGTTTGTCGATCTTGGACTGGGTTCCAGACAGCATGCTCTGTACCATGCTTTCCGTATCCATGCCGGAAGCAAGCCCCGCTATATAGTTTTTATTGCCGCTGTTGCTGACTGTATTAATTGATGACGTCGATGACATCACGCCTCCCCCTATCTTTTCTGATTATAGAGCATGCCCTTCGTTCCCTGGTCCATCTGCTTTAAATAACCGGTGAATCTGGTATTTGTGTTGTTTTTCCTGATTTTATCCTGAAGCAGGTTTCTGACTCGTTCCATCTCAGCCAGGGCTCCGGGCTCCAGCTCCCGGATTCGGGTCATAACCGTAAAAATTTCCTGCCCTTCCGAAAAAAGTGCCTGCTCCTCTTCACTTAGCTTCCTGAAATCCCACCTGTTTTTTGAAATCTCAAAGAGCCGTTCTCCCTCCTCCGAAAAGTTCTTCATTGCCTTCAGCCGCTCATCAATCCCGTCTATCTCTTCGATCAGCCACTGTCTTGCAGCAATTCCGGCCTCAAACTCTTCCGCCTCTCTGCACTCCTGTGAGGCAATCCGGCGTGTCTCCTCCTCATACTGAAGAAAGCAGGCTTTCTTCTCATGGAGCAGTTTCCGCATCTCATCAATCATCTCCATGATTTTCCTCCTGCTGCTTCTCTTCCTCTTCCTCAGATGACATGGCCCGTAAATTTCTGGACAGCTGGAACACCTTTAACAAGTCGACCTTATCCGAAGCTTCTTTATTATTTTCAACCGTTAAATACAACTCTGTACGGCAGATCTTCATGTCCTCGGGAGCCGATATCCCCAGACGTACCTTGTCTCCCTTTACCTCGGTTACAAATATCTCGATATCATCACCGATTTTGATGGACTCACCCTTTTTTCTGGTTAGTATCAGCATACGTCATCCTCCGCTTCCTCATCGAAAATGGGCTGCCGTATGGCATAGTCCTGTTCCAGAATCACCTGTACTGCCAGATTTGTCTTATGATTGATGATAATCGGACTCTTTAAATTGACTGTAGATTTACGGAAGGTTTCCCCTATGACCATAAGGACCCAGCAGTCCAGATCATCCTCGGGTACCGCCTGAAGCATAATCAGAACGTCCTGCATGACCACCGGTGCATAATCCCGCCTCACCTCCAGCGGATTCAGCATGATAAAACAGACGTTTTTCTGTTCAATTGACTGCAGCCAGCAGATCCCATTTCCCATATTGGAATCATTGACCAGGACGAACTGGGTGAACTCCTCAAAGCCAAAGATCGGCTGCTTAAACGTTATGATATTTTTCTCTTCTATTTCGAGGATTCCAAAATCCCTTGTCTCAATCTTCAAGTTTTTCCCTCCGCCTTTTTAACCCCTGTTATTCCTCGTAAGCCGGGTTTGCACTCGGCGGAACATACATGGGCTCACCTATGTACTCGATATCCACTTTGGGATACTGCTCCACATTTACATTCAGCTCGCCGGGTACGTAGACCGCTTCCGTCTTCTGTACCACCGGCTTAAAATCCACGGAGGCCGGTGTAAAATCAACGGCCAGATCCGCTGGAGTCCAGGAAATATCTGCTCCCACGGAGGGGATAAAACCGATTCCCGTTGTCACACTGGTCTGGGCAAGCATCTGGTTTTTCATGATATCCGCCACAGTGACTCCATCCTGAATCTGCATCATCTGATTGCCAACCCGCGAATACTGGGCAGTTGCATCGGCAGCGGCTTTGATCCCCGCCTGGGCCGCATCGCTCATCAGACCCCGGGCCGTCTTAAATCCCATGCTGTCTCTGGAGCGTGAGGTATCGATGTTTACTTTAATCGTTTCGGATTTCATATTCAGGCGTCCCGGGTTCTGGATAATGCCGATTTCCGGATCCGGAATCTGGCTGTCCAGCCTGGCTCGCTGTGACGTCATGGACAACTTGATGGGTGTAGTCGTAATTTTCAATACATTCATGTAATGACACCTCTTCTCCTGATATTATTTCATAAAATCAAAAATCGAGGGTGGTATGATGCTGGACCCCAGCTGCAGTGTTACCATCCAGGCAGTCTCATAAGACTTGTTGTTAACGGCCTCCGTCTCCACGCTTACCGCTTCCAGATTCTTCTGTGTCTCTTTGAGATTGACAAGACCGCTCTCTAACCGGTCCTTGGTGCGGTCTAAGAGTTTTTCTCTGGTACCGATTTCAGAGGTCGCTATCGAAATATTGCTCTGTTTCTTCTTAAGCTGTGAGAGCGTATCCATGGCACCGCTCTTATCTCCATCCTTTAACTGGCTTTCTATCTTCCCGATCAGACTGTAGATGTTATTGGGAATTCCCTGATCATCGGTGCCATAGCCCAATACATCGACACCGGATGTGGATATCCGGATTCCGGTTCCCGCCGTATTTGTACCGCTGGCGTAGGTTCCGAAACCGATGTCCAGATACACCGGTTTATTTTCATTGAAATGGGTAGCCGGATCATCCGGATTATAGGCATCTACCGCCTTGCCGTTAAACAGCAGATTCCCCTCCGCATCCAGTGTAAACGGTGCCTCGCCGTTCGCTGAACCGGAAAATAAAAATTTATCTCCATATCTGGCATTCATGGTCTGAAGAATCTCTTCCTTGAGTCCGCCAAGCTCCTCGGCGATCGCGTCCAGGTTGTCCTGACTGCTGGCGCCGCCCGCCCTGGTCGCCTTCTCAAAGACAGTCTCCAGAATCGAATTAATCGTTGCAATATTGGAATCTGCAGTATCCAGCTCTCCCACCGCATTTTTCACGGTGTTGATATGTTCCTCGCTCCTGGCGATCTGATCACGCACGGTAAATGCCTTGGCAGCCGCCGCCGGGTCCTCGGAAACGTGATTGTACTGTCTCTGAGAGGTCAGCTTCAGGTTTGAGGACGCCAGATTCGCTACATTTCTCTGAAGATTCCTGTTATACATTGCCGTCATCATATTTTCTGTAATTCTCATACGCCCCTCTTTACCTTCCTACCAGCCCCATCTGGTTGATTATCATATCCAGCTGTTCATCCATGGTTGTCATCAGTCTGCCCAGCGCCGAGTATGCCTTGTTATACGTCATCATGTTAATGCCTTCTTCGTTCAGTGACACTCCCGATACGCCCATGCGGTCTGATTCCACGCTCTCCGCAATTGCAAGAGACGCCTTCAGTCTGGAATCATTCGTCTTTTTATCGGTTCCCAGTGTATTGGTGTATCCCGTAATAAATTCGCTGAATGTTCCGGTAAATTTGTCGCTGCCGTCACCGAATTCAAAATCCTTCTCCAGCGCCGCCTTCATGGCAAGAATATCTTCGTTGTCCAGATCTCCGTCCGGATTCTTTTTTCGGATTATGTAGGATGAATCCTTTGTCCACAGATCGCTGATCCGGATGCTGCCGGCGCTGACCTTCCCGTTAAAATCCCCCTGTATCAGAGTCTTAAATGGGCCGGGTTTATCCGGATCATCCTCGTGAACCATACTGTTGAACACATTTGCCATGGTCTGCGCGAACTCATCCAGCTTGCGTTCATAATAGGGGATTCCCGCATTCAGTGAATTGCTGCCGGTCAGCATATCTTCAAATCCCCTGATCGCTCCGGCTCCTAAGTTGGCCGCCGTTCCGTCTCCCCAGGAAAGCGTCGTGCCATCCAGTCCAATCCTTATTGATTCATTGCTGCAGCTTCCGCCGTTGGCGTCTACCACCAGCTTGCCGCCTAATTTCACCTGAATTCTTCCCTGATCGAGAGAAATGACCTCCAGCTTTCCATATCGCGATAAATCATCAAGGATGGTATTTCTCTGATCCAGCAGATCATTGGGACCATAATTTACACCGTCATAATCGGCGTTGACAAAGATCTCATGGGCAATGGTCTGATTCAGTTCACTAAGCTGCTGCAGCTTCGTGTTAATGTCATCCACCGCGATCGAAAGATCATTTTTCGTCTGTTCCTCCAGACTCTTTAAATTGGTATCATATTCATTCAGCACCTGAGTCACGCCTTTAAATGCATTCAGCACAATATTGGCGTTAGTCTCCTGATATGGATGCTGGCTGAAATCTGCCAGCGCCTGGGAAAGCACGGTCAGCGCATCTTTGATACCGGTTCCCTCCACCTCGGGATCACTCAAAATACCTTCCATCTGCTCCATAATAGCAGCCTTCTGGTCAAAATATCCCACGTCGGAATACTGTTCCCGGAATTTCGTGTCGAGATACGGATTTCTGATCTGACTTACGCCTCTTGCATCCACACCCTGTCCCGCCAGCGGTATGGAACTGTACTGGAACCTGTCACTGCCGTAAACCTGCACAGAAACCGTATCGAGCCGCTGTCTCGTATAGCCCTTTGTATTGATATTGCTGATATTGTTGCCAATGATATCGAGCGCCTTCTGGTTTACCATCAGTCCGCGTTTGGCCGTCTCCAGCCCCATAAATGTCGGTCTCAATTCTTCACTCTCCTATACCGGTCCCGCATCAGACCTTTTTCTCGAACCGCTGGCCCTTGGGGCCTATGGATTTCCCGTAAATTCCGGTTGGATTTCCCACCAGCCTCGCATCCAGTCCCATCTTTTCCAGCTCTGACTTTGCCAGACTCTCTGCCTTTTCATTGTAAAAACGGATATTTCCGATAGCCCCATCCAGACGCCTGTATAAGTCTGTCAGCTGTTTCCGTTCCTCTCCCCCGCACAGTTCCGCAACCTCCTGCAGTGTCTTACCGTTAAGACCTGCTTTCGCAAACAGTTCCTGGCGCCGCTGCTCCATGTTCTGAAGCTGCTTATCCATAGCCTGCTGCATCATAATGGATTCCTCGATCTTGTCGAGCTCCTTTGTCATCAGAAGTCCCAGCTTTTCCACCTGCTTCTGTTCCATTTTTTCAAACATTTCTGTATATTCCGTCAGAAAACGAATTAATTCTTCCAATGTTTTTCCCTCTCTATAAACCGCTCATCAGCCTTTTCGCAATCTGTTCCGCCGACACCTGATACGTACCTTCGGACACCTGCTGTTTTAACGCCGCGATTCGATCCGCCGGGGCGCCCTCGTCCATGGACTTCCTGAGCGCTGCCGCAAATGACGACGCCTCGCTCTTTTTCGCGCCGTCACTGCTGATGCAGATGGCGTCACCACGCACTTTTTTATCGGCCGATGCCGGGACAGAAACGGATTTTTCTGCATGCCTGCCACTGTTTACCGCGTTTTGATAAACGGAATAATTCCTCGTAACCTTCACATCCATATCCCCGACTTCCTTTCTCTCACTGCTTGATCTGCTAACTCTTATAGTATTTATCGTACGTTACCGTAAATACTTTACAGTTTGCAGGAATTTTTTTTATATTTCACAAACAAAAAACGAACCTGATCCCGCAGTGTTTGCTCCAGGGCTGTTTCCCGAAGCCTTCACCATCTGTCTGGTCCGTTTTTCAATTACTTATTCCGTTTCAATCAGCCCGTCAGATTTGAAACTGTTCTCTGCAGTTTTTAATGACGAGGCTCCTTCTTCACCATCAAAATTGCCTGGATCAGCGCACTGGTCACCTCAGAGGCATACATCTCCTCATTCTTTCTTCTGTGATCCTCGTCCTGTTCACTCATCACCACATAATGTGGTTTTAAGCGATTCAGCGCCAGGGCTGCAATGTCTTTTTTACACTTATCGCATTTACAGCAGTTAAAACGATCCAGAGTGGCATCCAGTTTTGATAAGACCAGTTCCTCCATCAGGTTGATCAGAACCATATTCTGTTCTTCCTTTACCGGTAAGGATACGGCAGGCCGCCGAATGGCCTTCGCCATACTGGCAGCCGTCGGAACCGCTGCCGTACTCCCCATAAGTCCGGCAGCCCCCATGTCCACGGTAACAGCGCTTTCATCTGGTCCGGAAACAGTGTTCCCGCTCTTCTTTGCCGCGGAAGGCATAATCTTCCGGTACATCATCTCTTTATCAATCTCTGATCTGCTTTTAGCCATTTGCTTCAAGCCCCCTTTGGAAGAGTTCGTCCGCCAGCTTTTCGTAGTCCTTCACCGCGTTGCATCCGGGTGCATATTCCAACACCGATTTCTGCAGCGACTGGGCTTCACGGAGCGCCACGCTTTCCCGGATATAAGTGTTCATAACCGAAAAATCCAAATCAGCCGCCACCATATTCAGCGTCCCTTCGACTTCCCTGCTGAACCGGGTTCTCGGATTATGCTTCGTTAAAAACGCCCCCAGAACCTTAATATCCGGATTACAGTAGCTTCTCACCCGCTCGATGGTCTCGTTTAACTGCATAATTCCCTGCAGGCTGAAAATATCAGACAGCATCGGCACCAGAATATAGTCGGCCGCTGTAAATGCATTCACCGTCAAAATCCCCAATGCCGGCGGGGAATCAATGAATATGTAATCATAATAGGGCTTCAGCGAATCCAGAGCCATCTTTAAAAGGAACTCTCGTCTTGCTCCTGTAAATTCAAGTTCAATACTGCTGAGCAAAATATTGGACGGAATCAAATCCACCAGAGATGATTTCTGAACTGCATACTTGGGTTTTAATTCCCCCTTCAGAACATCGTAGATCGTCGCACAGCCATCCGTTTCAGCACCCATACTGAAGCTTAAATTTCCCTGTGGATCCATGTCCACAGCCAGCACCCGGTAACCTTTGGATTTAAAAACCGAGGCCAGTACGTATGCCGATGTCGTTTTTCCAACACCGCCCTTTTGATTTGACAACACAACAGTAGCTGCCATAAGAATTCCCCCATAACTTACAATTTTCCACACAATATGACATTATTGTTATTATAGCAAGAATCCGGGAAACATACAATTGGATTTTTCTTCCGGTCAAAGGCATTTCTCGAGCATTTCGCACAGCCTCGGAATCTGGGATTCGAACTCGACGCCATACCATCGGGAACTGCCGGCTGCGGCGGTTCCCTCAATACAGAGAACAACGAAATCCGCGGCCAGCGTCAGCGCGCTTCCGAGACTTAAGCCCCGCATCATACCTCCCAGGACTACCGAGGAGTAGAGATCGCCGGTTCCATGGTAGCTCTGTGGACAGCGGTGCGTAAAATAGGAAAAGCTCTCCCCCTCACGATCCAGATAAGCCACACCCAATTTGTTAGGTTCAAAGCTGACGCCGGTCAGGGCAGCCGTTTTACACCCAAGCGCCAGCAACCGTTCCAGCATTTCCCTGATATAAGACTCATCATAATCCGTTCGATAAGGCATACCGGTAAGAAGAGCGGCCTCTGTAATATTCGGCAGAATCACGTCCGCTTTCGCACATACTTTCGCCATCGCAGCCGGGAAATTCTCATCGAATGCTGGATACAGCTTCCCGTTGTCAGCCATGGCCGGATCAACCAATACCAGATTTTCCCCTGTGGCAAACTGATCGAAGAAATCACAGATTTGTTCGCATTGCTCTGCAGATGCCAGATAACCTGTATAAATACCGTCAAACGAAATCTGTTCCGCCTTCCATGCCTGGGAGATCGGCGCAATCTGGTCAGATAAGTCCTTACAGGTAAAAGTTTTAAACATCGTATGCGTAGACAGCACCGCCGTCGGCAGAATTCCGCATTCCACTCCCATGGCGGAAATAACAGGAAGTGCGACTGTAATGGAACAGCAGCCAACACAGGATATATCCTGAAGTGTAACGATTCGTTTCATGCATTAAATCCTCCTTAAACGTATTCTTGTTACTGTGAAGTATAGCAAATATTGGACTGGTCATAAATACCCAGAATCATCAAAAATAACCAGTCCAGTTATAGTGTGTATAGTGTGATTACCATGTGCGAATCGTGCGATTAACGCATGCTGAAAAAGAAAGAGAAAACAGTAAAAATATCATTGCATTTCACATATATTTATAGTATAATTTACTTGCATATATTTTACTTATGTATTTCTTTTGCCGCACACGTCATATCATGCTAATTCACATACCGGCAGTTTCGCCGGGAATTTTCAAATTTGGTAATTGGGAAAAGACCCGCTGATAGCTGCATTTTATAGGATTCATGATTTTATAGGATTCATGATTCTATATAACCCGAAAGTGCCTTTCTTTCACCCGCCCTGTGCCGGGAAGCTATAGCTCTCTTTCCCGACATAACAGGAAAGGGGAAATTCTATGGGACAGAAAGACATCTCTCTGGCTCGTTACTTTGAAGACGAAAGCCGGTATGCTGATTTAATTAACGGTTTTATATTTGGTGGAAAGCAGGTTGTTTCAGGCAATGATATTCAGGACCTTGATTCCCGCGTAACCGGACTTATGTCAAAGATAAAAAAGGGATTTAAGGTTCAGAAATACCGTGATTCTGTAAGAAAAGTAGTATTAGGCCTTGGATTTGCCATTATAGGTCTTGAAAATCAGGACCGTGTCCATTATGCCATGCCCATTCGGATCATGCTGGAAGACGCCGCCGGATACGATAAACAAATGCGTCAAATCCAGAAGCATCACCGTAATAAAAGAGATTTGCAGAAAGAAGAATTTTTAAGCGGCTTCACCATCCACGATAAAGTTTATCCGGTCATTACCATCTGCATTTACTACGGTGACAAGCCTTATAACGGAGCAACAGAACTCTACCAAATCATGGAATACGAAACTTTGCCGGACAAACTTAAGCCGTTCCTAAACAATTACAAAATCCATGTCCTGGAAATCAAACGTTTCCACGATATCGACTGCTTTCAAACGGATTTACGTGAGGTATTTGGATTTATTCAGCGATCCGGCAGCCCTGATGAAGAGCGCAAATTCACTTTCGAAAACAGAGAAAAATTCCAGGAACTGGACGAAGATGCCTTTGATGTCATTACAACGGTAACCAACTCAAAGGAGCTGGAACTTCTGAAAAATGAGTATCAGGATGAAAGGGGGAAGATCAATATGTGTGAAGCAATTCTGGGAATGATCGAGGCTGGCAGAGTGGAAGGGCGGACTGAAGGCGAAGTGAAAGGCGAGGCCAAAATTGTAGCAATGATTCGGCGGAAATATGATAAAAAGAAGAATTTACTGATTATCTCCGATGAATTAGAACTGGATTACTCCTATGTTAAGGAAGTGATCGACTTAATTAATACTTATCCAGACTGGACAGACTTGCAGATAGGCGAAACGCTGATAAAACAGTAAAATTTAGAATTGTAGTAACTAGATTTAACAGGCGTTTTATGGTCATACCAGTTTTGATAAATGGTGCCTTATAAACTATATAGCATTTAGAAAAAAGGGGGAGTTTGTCTTAAACAAACTCTCCCCTTCTTGAGAATTACGGTTATATTATATAATGTAAAATACTTTATATATATTACTGTAATAACTGTAATACGGACTGTGGCTGCTGATTTGCCTGGGCAAGCATAGCCTGTGCAGACTGAACCAGTACACTGTTCTTTGTGTAGTTCATCATTTCTTTCGCCATGTCTACGTCACGAATACGAGACTCTGCGGAAGTGATGTTCTCTGTGGTTACACCTAAGTTGTTGATAGTGTGCTCAAGACGGTTCTGGATAGCACCAAGTTTGCCACGGCTGGTAGATACGGTGTTGATGGCTGTTTTGATTTTGCTCATGGCCGCAGAAGCACCATCTCGAGTACTAATGTCTACAGAAGACAAATCCAGTGCATTCACATGCATATCACCTATGCTCAATTCTAACTGATTGTAAGAATCATTAGTATCACCAATCTGAAGAGTCAATCCACCATCTACAGGAAGTCCTGAACCTCCTGTTAAAGCAGTTGCGGTACCAAAACCGTTAGTGGTATCAGATAACTCCGCTGCAGTCATTTCGCCTTCAAATTTAATGCTCATACCTGCTCCAGCATCTGCAAGCATGGAATTAATAGCTGCTGCAGTATACTTTTTGCCTGTCTCAAGGTTCACACTAACCTTACCATTTCCGCCATCTACGGAAACTCCTGTGGCTCCTGTAGCTGATGTTATTTGGAATGTTCTAGCAGTATCTACTTCACCCGCTTTATCCGCTGTTACTGTAATTGGTTTTGCTGTTCCCTTAACTGCACTTGCCTGTTTTGCAACTTCAGATACAACGGATGCCAACCTGGTATCCGTATCAGCTGCGGTGGTTGATACTTGAACATTTTCAGATAATTTAACGCTAACCTTTCCTGCCGCACCTGCTGGTGCTCCAGACGCTTCAGCAATCATCTTGTCAATATCCGCCTGTGTATAAACAGCGCCTGCCGTACCTTTTAAATTAATTGTAAGGATCTTATCATTCCAAGTTGCTTTACTGACAGCGCCACCGTCATCCCCCAATTGAATATTTACTGTATAACCTTCTGGTGCAGATACCGTAAACTTAACTGCTGAGGTTATTGTATTCTTATTAGATGCATGTACATTAGCTGCTGCTACAGTAGCCACACCACCAGTGGTACCAACCCCCATTGTTCCATCTAAAAGTTTAATCCCATTAAAATCCGTTCCATCAGCAATACGGTTAATCTCATCCTTCAATGCCGAGATTTCATCCTGCAAAGCCTTTCTGTCAACATCATCCGTATAAGTACCATTTGCAGACTTCGTAGCCAGTTCTGTCATACGGTTTAACATAGAATGAACTTCCTGCAATCCGCCTTCAGCCGTCTGTACTAATGAGATCGCATCCTGTGAGTTATCGGTAGCTGCTTCCAACCCTTTAATCTGTGCTCTCATCTTCTCAGAAATTGCCAAGCCTGCCGCATCATCGCCTGCTCGGTTAATCCTGTAACCAGATGATAACTTCTCCAGTGATCTTGCTACTGCACTGTTGTTAATCCCCAACTGCCTGTTGGAATTAAGTGCCATAATGTTGTGCTGAATCCTCATAATAATTACCTCCATGTAATTGTTTTTCACCGGGACTTCCCTGTCCCTCATAATAAATAAGTGCCTCCAATGTCGGACGGGCCCTGTCTGACACCGGACCGAGTTTCCAAAACATACCATCTTTTCCACTCTGTAATATATATCGTACGATTTTACTTTTTCCTTCATCGTAAAAGTGCACAAAAATCGCTTCGATTTTTGTGCACTCTATCCATAAAGACTTTCTTCAATATAAAACTCTTCCAGCGACAAATTATGTTCCTTCAAATACTGCGCCACCTCAACGCCCACATACCGGAAATGCCACGGCTCATATCCAATCCCCGTGATTTCCTCTTTTCCTTCCTCATAACGCAGAGTAAATCCATAATCCTGCGCATGTTCCCGCAGCCATTTCCCTTCGGGAGTCCTCTCAAACGCCCGTTCCAGCTGATGGTAGGATCGTGTATAAAAATCCACGGCCAGTCCGAGGCAGTGTTCACCCGAGCCTGGTATAGACAGTGTCTGACGGGCCAGCGCATTTGCTTCTTCCTTTGAATGCCCTTTTTTCACATACGACGAAACCTTTCTGTTAAACAGTTTCTCCTGTTTATCCAGGGTCCGGTAACCAGAACATACTACAGGCGACAGACCTTCCTCCTTCATGGCCTCCAACATCTTCATCAGCGGTTCGTAAATCCTCTCATCCACTGTTTGATCCGTTCCCGGCACATCCTTCAGCGTTACCGTATAATCTTCCGGTACCGGATACTCCGCATTGGTCAGAATCAGGCACCACATATCTTCCGGATTGATTACCAGCCCTTTTGATTCAGCACTTCCTCCGTCAGCAGTCTCCTCCATCGAACCGCCTTCCTTTAATTCCCCTGCCGGAGCATTCCAGTCCGAACTTTCCTGCATCAGTTTCTCTTCCCTGATCTCCACAGCTGCCGCAGTCACAGCCTCTGCACGCCGTTCTGCCTCCGCTGCCTTTCGCTCCTGCACCGTAAAATGCGCAGAAATATAAAGAAGCATAAAAATAAGTAAAAATGTATATATCATAACCCGCCGGTTTCTAATCACCTTCCGGTTCTCCGGCTTCTTTTTTCCCATCTGTAACGTTTCCTCCTGCCAGCCGTATCCGATTCGCCTACCGAATCCTTCTCAACTGATCACTCTGCCTCTTCAAGATATACCGATACAGCAGATCCTCCTGCTTCGTCGCCATCTCCATAAACTCACAGCCATACCCAAACTCTCCATCCGGCCGGTCAACGCTTCTGCGTACCTCACAGGTAAAGAGCATGGAATCTCCCATGGCGGGAATCACAATATTAAAACGGTCTTTTATCTTGAATATTTCCCGGCTTCGGAACATGAGTCCGCCCAGGCTGATGTCCACCAGATGAACCTTTAAACCATTATAGTCTGTGGATTCCTCTTCCATGTCGAGGATGTCATCCCCCCGCATACAGTTATAGATCACTCCCGTATCCCTGGTACTGATACGAAAATACTCCCGGCGCTCATCATTGGTCGCCTCGTTCAAGTCAATCACGCGGGCCAGCTTTGGGGACGATAAATAGACACGCCCAATCAGCACCTTAAAACCGATCTGTGTGTTATAAATCTCGATCTTTACCAGCAAATTATACGGTATGGAAGGGAGCTCATTTCTCGAACTGCCGATATCTATAAAATTCTTTCCGATCCGGTGCATAACCCCCATGGTGATTAAGTCGTTGTTTTTAGCCTTTATCACACAGGAAGATCCAACATATCCGTCTGACAAGTCAACCATATCGCGTACCCCCGTTTATCTGTCACATCAGTCTCTTTGTTTCCATTCTGTCATACTATAGCGCTATTTTGCAGATTCTTCATTTTTCTTACCAGAGGCCAGGTTTCTGCGGAGTCTTTCGCCTGCCCCGCTCTCCTTACCGCGAACCTGTGCAGCCGCCTCTGCCGCCGTCTCCGATCCCCGGATCGACGCCGAGGTTTCGATCAGCTTACAGTAAATGGCCGCCACCACCTCATATAGTTCCACCGGTATATTGCTCCCAACCTCCAGCATACAGAGAAGAGAGGCCGCACTGTCATCCTTAAATACCGGAATTCCCTTTTTCTCTGCAATATCTATGATATGCTCCGCCACAGTTCCATAACCGGAAGCGATAACAACCGGGGAAGCGTCTTCTTCTGCGTTATATTTTAAAGCAACCGCCTTGTTTTTCTTATATTTTGACATCCACACCCGTCCTTCTGTATGGAAGATTTTTAAATACGTCCATCAGCGAACGCACGTGGTCCAGTCCGCTGACCTCCACTTCCGCCGCATGGTAGCCGTACTCCTCCATAATCTTTCTAAAATCCGGCGCCAGCCGCCCGAACACGGATGTATATGATTCCGGACAGTACAGATAAAACTGCATTTCCCTGCCGGCCACCTTAAATTCCGCCTCCATCTGACCGATTCCCGGAATATCAAAGGTGATCAGTACATGGACATGGTCGTCACGGTCACGTTCCTGTTCCTGGCCGCCGCCTTCCTCCTTCGGGTCGATCCACAATTCGGAAAATGCCTTCATCCCCTGATACTCCACCGGTATGACAAAATGAAGCAGAGGCGTATAGTTGCAGGGGGACGAGAGAAGGCTTGTGATAATCTTCTCAATCTTCTCGCCGTTTAAACTGTTCATGGGTGTCTCCCGGTCCTGCTTACTGATGATCTCTGCCAGGGTATCCATGATTCGGGAACGGTTCTCCCTGTGTTCAGGGCTGCCAAACTGATTTACATAATCCTGCAGCAAATCTTTCAGCTGGTCCTTATCCTCCCGGCTGTTTACATGAATCAGCAGGTTTAACAGTGCCTCCTGCAGATAAGACTCGTTATCCTGATACCGCGACATATTATAAAGGAGGTTGGGTATCATCCGTTCCGTCTGGGGAGAGAATAAAACACTGTTCTCCAGTTCCTTCAGCGCATCTAAAATATCCGCCTTGGCTGCCTCCCATTCCGTCAGGCGGTTCTTAAGTCCCGATCCGCGGTCTAACACACCGCTGTTTGGCTCTGCTCCGCCGTCCCCTCCGATCATGGCCCGGATCCGGTCCGACAGCATTCCAAACGTTCCGGATAAATTCCGGCTTCCTGCCAGCTGACCGGACAGAAATTCCAGGCTGTTGGCCACGGAATCAAGCACATCATTTCTCGACACGCTTCCATTCACCGCTTTCAGAAAATCAGCCATTTCCAGCCGCAGTTCCGGCTTCTCATTCAGCAAATTCCTCAGAAAATCAAACAGCGGCCCTTTAAACAGCGTTGACGCATACTCCTGATCCACCAGTTCTCCCACAATATCATCGGGTTTGATGAGAAGCGCGTTAAACAGCTGTCTGATTTCCTGAGTCATGGTGTTGTTATTCACTGGAAGAAGGCTGATAATCTCCTCCAGCATATAGATATTCTTTAGATAGTTGACCGTTACCGCCGGATCCTTCAAAAGGTTCATGAGCGTCGCAGCTCCGGCCTCCTTCTGGAACACGTTGTGCTGGCCCAGCAGCCCGCTTCCCGACGGGTTCTTTGTGATATGCCGGATCTCCTGCATATCGAATGGCACGGATGGGTCTTTCTGCGCCCTGTCGGGCTGAATGATATTCTTATTAATCACAGGGGACGTCACCCGTAAAATATCTGCCATTACCTGATTCCTTTCCTGATTTCTCCGTCAAGATAATAGAAAGAACAGCTTTCTTCCCGTTTTACTATGGTCATTCTGCAGTCCCCGATGTTGATCACGGTTCCCGGATGGACCTCGCCCGCCGTCAGCCGGCATTTGCCGACCTCCCGCAGCTGGCGCGCCAGATCAGCCGCCTGCGTCTTTAACCGTTTTTCCTTTAAATTGTGGATCGGAGCCTCCAGCTTGAGCTTTGCCAGACGCTCCTTCTGTCTCGGCGTTATACTGCCGTCTTTCAGCTTTCCATTCAGATAACTGATGTCCTTTGCTGTCTCCGCCTGCTTCCTGGAGACGGCCACCAGGTCAGCACTGATTTTCTCCACTTCCTCCATCAACTGAGGCGTCACCCCCAGCGTCACCACCGTTGAAACATGGCTGGAGGCTCCCACGGTCTTTACATTCATGCAGTTATGAACCGCGCAGCTTCCGGCGATAAATGCCCCTCGCTTCCCGATCAGCGTAAGATCATGGCCGCAGGAGACCTCCGAGTTGATAATATACTCAGCCTGAATATTGTGCTGCGCATAAATGGTGCAGTCTTCCAGAAATTTTGCAGTAATATCCACTCCGGCTTCCAGAATGCCGCTCTTCATTCCCCGCATCCCCTTATGGAGCAGAATACTTCCGCCCGCCTGCAGGGCCGCTCCTTCCACAATTCCCATGACCGTGATGTCGCCCTTGGCCTTAACAGTATATCCTTCGAAAACATCGCCATGGATGGTGACGCTTCCGGTAAAATCAATATTTCCTATGGAGTTATCCACATTTCCCGATACAACAAAGACATTTTCCACCTGAAATCTGCCGTTCCGGAAGGTTAAGTTGCCTTCGCAGGCAGTCAGAAGCCTGTCGCGCTCCGGCGAATAGACAACATTTTTTCCCTGTGGTATCGGAGGCATGGTGCCGTTCTTTCCCCTGACTGGCTGTCCGAAGACATCCATCCCGTCCTGAGGTTCGGTAGGCATCGTCAGTTCGCAGACGAGTTCCCCCTTTCCTACATTGTGAATCAGGTTCATACTCTTAAAATCAATGCCGCCATTCCCTTTAGACGCATACTTTATTTTAGCCTCCCGCGGAAAATAATCCTTAATGCGACCGTCATTTCCATCGACCGCCGGAGTACCTCTGGCAATGATAAACATCTGGCGGTATAAATGTTCAGCCGCAATGGTGCTTATCTTTTCCTCATCGATTCCATGAATGATTCGATGGGCTTCCAGTTCCTGTTCAATCTGTTCCCGGGTGATATCCCTGCCGCCGCCTGACGGCTCGATCAGCATTACGGAGACAGCCATACGGTCATCGGACACTGTCAGTTCAATCCCGGCGTCACGGCATTCTTCCTCACCGGAACTTTTACCGCCGCCATCACGGTCTGTTCCGGCTTCCACGTCTTCTCCGGCTTCCACGTCTTCTTCCGCCTCCGCGTCTTCCGCATGATCCGCCTCCTCAGAGCCGTTTTCGCCTGCCAGCTCTCTTTCCAGCCGTTCTCTGCGCGTTCTTTCCGCATCATTCCAGTCTTCCACCGTCTCGATACGCTGATCCGTCTCCGCCTTCGGTTTTTGATCCTCCGTATATGGCCGGACTTCACGCTCTTTTGTCTCGTCTTCCTCTCCATTGTCGAGGAATTTTGAAAACATGCTAAAAATCAGGCTCTTTTCGCTCATGGGATTCCCCCCTTTTAAGTAAATACTGCAAGTTACGATTAGCGAAGATTATTAATCATTTCCTCCATCTGGTCCGCGGCGCTGACGATCCGGCTGTTCAGCTGAAACGCCCTCTGCGCCTGCAGCAGATTGATCATTTCCGTGGGGACATACGTACTGGACAGCTCCAGCGTTCCCGTAAGCAGCCTGCTTCCCGCCTGAGTCTCATCCATGTCTTCAATAGGAATCCATTCTCCGGAAGCGGCTCCCGTACTGTATAAATTTTTCCCTACCGGGACGAGGCCATCCGGATTCTCACACGTATACAAACCGATCACCTCACTGAGACCGCTCAAATCCAGTTCATTGGTAAACTGCTTCTTTCCATTACTTCCCTCGACCGTCTTATATTCCAGCTCGATCCGGTCCCCGTCACGGCTCAGCACATAATGCCCGTCTCTCGTTGTGAGATAGTTGCCTTCATCCGTTGCTGATATCTGGAACGAGCCATCTCTGGTATAGTATGGTTCCTCTGCATCTTCATTCTCGGATTCCACTGCAAAATACGCTTTGCCAAGAATAGCAAAGTCCAGTTCCCGCTCTGTCTTTTCAAAGATCCCCTGTTCAAACACGGTCTCCGCACCATTGGTCTTCACGCCGTGGCCCACCATCTGATTTGCATTTTTCGTATCCATCTGCGTATAAAGCAGGTCATCAAAGGAGCTGCGCAGTACCTTGTAGCCCGGAGTACTGACATTTGCCATATTATTGGCAGTCACATCAAGCTCCGACTGAAATGCATTCATCGCTGATACTGCAGTATAATAAGATATGTTCATCCGTTATTTCCTCCTACAGCTTCCCGATTTCTGAAGCCGACTTCTGGTTCATCTGATCGATAATCGTAAGCGCCCGGCTGCAGGACTGAAATGCCCTCTGGACTTCCATGGCGCGCGTCATCTCGGAGTTTAAATTCACGCCGGATTCCTCCAGCTTCCCCTGAAAGACCTCCGGATACACCTGGGTCAATGCCACACCGTTTTCCGCACCGTATGTACCGTTATCGTAAAAGGTCAGATTATCGTAATTGTCAGGAACCACGATCTGAATCTGCTCCAGTTCGCCATTCTCATTATCGTAAATAATTCCATTCTCTCCCACACGGAAACCGCCCTCTTCCACCTGGATCGGACCGCCGTCTCCCATGACCTGGCCAACGCCCTTTAAGACCAGATAACCGTCCTCATCCTGAGTAAAATGACCGTTGCGTGTCAGATACTGCCGGTCCTCGCCCTGAATCACGAAGAGGCCGTCGCCGCTAATGGCCATATCGAAATTCTTTCCGGTATCCACCAGCGCTCCCTGCCTGTGGGTCGTCATCTCCCGCTCTGCCAGGGAAATGGTGGATCCGCCGCCGATCGCTGTGGTCTGTCCATTCATCTGACGCACCAGCTGCTCGTCAAAGGTGGTCTTCACCAGCCGTTTGCTCCGGTATCCGCTGGTCTTTACATTTGCGATATTATTGGCTGAAATGTTAAGCGCCCTCTGGTTCATCAGCACGCCCGAGGCGGCCGTATAAAATCCTGAAAACATATGGTTTCCTATCCTCTCACATATTCTTCCAGACTGCTCTTTAATTTTTTCATTGCTTTTGTGTGAATCTGGCACACTCTTGACTGGCCGATCCCCATAATTTCGGCAATCTCCGAATACTTCAGTTCCTCATAGTAATAGAGTGAAACGACGAGCCGTTCCTTATCTCCCAGCGCTTCCACCGCCTCCGCCAGCGTTCTCTGAAGGTCCCTGTAAAACAGGCTTTCCTCCGGCTTCGTGCCAATGTCCGTGGCTTCCAGTTCGTCTTTTGCAATCACACCTGTCATATCCTGCAGCACTGCCTCAAAGGAGAGAACCGCCGCATGGTTCATATACGTTAAGTGCTTCTCCACCTTTTCCACGGGAATATCCAGGAAGTCCGCGACTTCATCCGCCTCCGGTTCCCGCATCTTCTCGTGGGCCAGCATGGAATACGCCTCGTCCACCTTTTTCTGAAAACTGCGGGCCCGGTGAGGCACCCAGTCCTGACTTCTGATATAATCAATCATCGCCCCGCGCACACGGATAAATGCGTATGTCTCAAACTGGGCTCCCTTCGACGCATCGTACCGGTCGAGGCACTCCATCAGCGCCAGAACTCCCTGGTCGATCAAATCCTCCTCTTCCGTAAAGCTGCCCGCCATGCCGCGAAGCTGCGCCGCCGCGGAACGGACGATGGGGAGGAAATGGACGATAAGCTTATTCCGCAGCTCCTGGCTTCCGTTTTTTAAGTAAACCGAAAGTACCGTCTTTCCTTCTTCTCTGCTCATCTGTTCCATCTGCATAAACCGTTACCTCTGGCCCAGGGCAATATTCCCCAAAGCCTGTATCTGTATGTTATTATCGATCTCACTGAACGACACCACCGTCACATTGGGGTAAAACTGGTCGATCAGCTTCTTAAAATAAATCCGTACCACCGGGGACGTAAGCACGATCGGCACATTGACCAGATCCTTAATCTTGTTAATCTCGCCGGTGGCCGATGTCACAATATTCTGAATAGCCGACGGTTCCAGGGCCAGATAGGACCCTGTATCCACCTTCTTCACCGATGACATGATCATATTTTCAATCTTGTCATCCAGACTTAAGACCTTCATCTGCCCCGCTTCAGAGAAACGATGGGAGATGGTTCTCTTCAGCGCCTGCCGCACGTATTCCGTCAGCATATCCGTATCCTTTATCTGGGTTCCGTAATCCCCCAGCGTCTCCACGATCGTCTCCATATCGCGGATCGGTATTCCCTCACGAAGGAGGTTGGAAAGTACCTTCTGAAGCTCTCCCACGGAAATCACTGCGGGAATGGTATCCTCGATGATGCTGGCATTTGTTTTCTTCAGTGTTTCCAGCAGATTGTTGACCTCCTGGCGGTTTAAAAGCTCATGTAAATGCTCCTTCACCACCTCCGATAAATGGGTGATGACCACCGATGTTGGATCAATCAGCGTATACCCCGCCAGCTCCGCCTGAATCTTCTTGTCTTCGCTGATCCATTTAGCAGGAATATGGAACGCCGGATCAATGGTGTCGATACCCGGAATGTCATCCGCGTCTCCTCCCGGCGGCAGAGCCAGATAGTGATCCATGAGAATATCTCCCCTTGCCACTTCCTCGCCCTTTAACAGGATGCTGTACTGGTTGGGATTTAACTGTCCGCTGTCCTTAATCCGGACCGACGGTATTACAAAGCCCATATCCAGGGCCATCTGCTTGCGGAACATGACGACACGGTCGATAAAGCTGCCGCCGTTGCTCTCATCCGCCAGCGGAATTAAGCTGTAGCCAAATTCCATCTCAATCTGTTCCACGGTCAGAAGACCGTATACATTTTCAATATTCTTATAAAAGGAAGCTTCACTGGTAACCTCCGCTTCCACGTATCCTTCCGCCGCGTCCGCCACTATGGTTTTCTGCCGTCTCATCAGGGCGTATCCGCCACCGATCATCATAGCTGATATCATGAGAATCTGAGGCACCGGAAATCCCGGAATCAGGCACAGACAGGCTGCCGCCCCGCCGGCTGTCATAAGCACCCTGGGCTGGGCCAGAAACTGGCTTGTCAAATCCTCGCTCAGACTGTTCTCCGACGCGGAACGCGTCACCACCATACCGGTCGCCACAGAGATCAGAAGCGCCGGAATCTGGGACACCAGGCCGTCTCCAATCGTCGAAGTGGTATAGATCTGCATAATCTCAGAGATGCTGCCCTGACCGTTCATCATTCCGACGACGATACCTCCAATGAAGTTGATCAGTGTGATGATGATGGAAATGATCGCATCACCCTTTACGAACTTGGTGGCGCCATCCATGGAACCGAAGAAATCAGCTTCTCTCTGGATTTTTAAGCGCCGCTCCCTGGCCTGCTGCTCATCGATCAGACCACTGTTCAAGTCGGCATCGATAGCCATCTGTTTTCCCGGCATGGCATCCAGCGTGAATCTCGCCGCGACCTCGGCCACACGTTCCGAACCCTTGGTGATAACGATAAACTGTACCAGCACAATGATCAGGAATATGATAAAACCAATAACCGCGTTCCCCCGGATTACGAACTGTCCGAAGGTTTTCACCACCTGCCCCGCGTAGCCATTGTCAAACAGGATCTTCCTCGTCGAAGAGATATTAAGCCCCAGCCGGAACAGCGTTGTGATCAGCAAAAGGGAGGGGAACACGGAGAATTCCAGCGTTTCCCGGATATACATCGTCATGACGAGAATCAGAAGCGACAACGTGATATTCAGTATAAATAAAAAATCCAGTATGGGCGTCGGCAGGGGGATCAGAATCAGGAAAATGATTCCGATGATTCCCGCTGTCACAAGGATATTAAACCGTTTCAAATTTATTCACCATTTCCAATAATACTTCTTGTATTTACGATTTCACTGATACGCACCCCGAAATTATCATCAATCACGACGACCTCTCCCCGGGCGATCAGCTGTCCGTTTACGATGATATCCACCGGCGCATCTGCCTGCTTGTCCAGCTCCACCACCGTACCGTTGTTAAAGTTCAGCACATCCTTCAGTCTGCGTCTGGTCTTTCCGATCTCGACGGAGACATTTAAGGGAACATCCATGATAAGGCCCAGATTGCCGTTAATAGACGGCGATGCCTGGTATACGGCATGCCCGGTGTCTGCCGTCACCGAATTCGCCGTACGGCTCTCCATCCCGGACTGCAGGCTCTCCCTTCCGGCTGCCGCCGGAGGTGCGCCCTGCTGCACCGGCTTCACGAAAAGGCTCTCCTCCATGGCTTTCGCCTCGGCCTCCGCCCTTTTCTCCGCTTCCCTCCTGGCCCCGATCTCCTGATAAATACTGTCGGCCGCCGTTATGGATATGCACTCCATAAATTCAGACTCCACCATGTCCTTGATCTTCACACGGTAATGAATCACAATCGTCTTTGATTCGGGAGCTTCTCCGATGGCAGGAGACAGGTTCTGCCTGCCATCCGAAAGGATCAGCTGGCAGTCCGATGACTCCATGGAATTGCCCAGGTATTCCGCCATGGCCTCCACGGACGCATGCACCATCTGGTTCATCAGCTCCGCAGCTGCACTCATAGCCACTTCATCGAACTCAAAATCCGGGTCGGGCAGATCATCAATTCCCATCAGTTCGTTTAAGAACGCCTGCATATCCCGCTGACGCAGGATCATAACCGTATTGCCGGCAACGCCGGAGGTCAGGCAGCTTTTGACAAAGACAGCAGGTTCCAGAATCCCGTATTCCACTTCCTTTACCGTTATCTCCGTTATCTCCGGACTGCTGATCTCTATATCCGCCTTCAGAATCGATGACAGGGATTCCCCCGCCGCCTTTGCGTGCAGATGAATCAGTTCCTCAAACACCTGCCGGTCCGTCCTATTCATGATCCCCTGGTTCTCTACTTCCTTCGCCATCGCTATAAGCTCCTTTTATTCCTCATTCTTTCTGCTTTTCCGTCTGCTCTTTTTCTTCTGCTTTCCGTCTTCCTTTTCAGTGTCTTCTTCCGCCTTCTTACGGCTGGCCGGAAGCAGCTTGTAGAGTTTTTCTTCTATGAATTTCGGGTTTTCCCCGTCCTGAATGGCCAGAACGCCTTCCAGAACCAGTTGTTTACATAAAAATTCCTCATCGTGCCTTGCCTTCAGTTTGCTTGCCACCGGCAGACATACGATGTTGGCCAGAAGAGAGCCGTATAATGTGGTGATCAGAGCCGTTGCCATGCCTTTTGCAAGAGCATTGACATCCTGCATGTTGCCCAGCATCAGAATCAGGCCGACCAGCGTACCGATCATACCGAATGCCGGTGCAAAGCTGGCCGCCTTCTCATAGAACCCGCGGTCCAGCGCATGACGCTCATCTAACTGGTCCAGCTCCGTCTCCATGACCTGACGGACCTTTTCTGAATCCACGGAATCCACCACCAGTAAAAGGCTGTTGTGCATGAACGGCTCGTCAATCTCGTTTAGCTTGTCCTCCAGGGAGAGAAGTCCCTTCATACGCGCCTCCGTAGCCAGCTCCACAATCTGTTCAATGGACTGTTCCGGATCAAACTTATACGGTTTTATAATGATCTTTAAATGTTTCCCTATCTTTTTAAACGCCCCGGAGGGGAAGGACAGCATCATAACACCGATGGTGCCTCCTATGGTAATGGCCATACTCGGAAGATCGATAAACGCCCGTAGATTGTGAAAGACCAGCTTCATGGCCTCCTGATCAAAGGTCATACCGAACAGTACCAGCACTACCGCCAAAATAAAACCCAGAATTGACATGATATCCATATCTGCTACATCCTTTTCCTTAACTTTTCTTGTATTTCCGCCCGGCTATCCTCTGATCTGTTCGATCAGATCACTGAACGTCTTTCTGCGGAACGCCGCGACCCGTTCGACAACCTCTTCCTTTGATTCCCGCACAATCAGGTGTTTCCCGTTGGTGAGAAGAATCGTGGTATCGGGATTCTCCATGATCATCTCGATCAAATCACAGTTGAGGACGAATTCCTCTCCATTTAATTTACTGAGGGTAATCACCGATACCACCTCCTGTTATCGCTTCAGGTTTACAAGTTCCTCCAGAATCGAGTCTGATACTGTAATGATACGTGAGTTGGCCTGGAAGCCTCTCTGTGTTACGATCATGTCGGAAAACTCAGTGGAAATATCCACATTGGACATCTCCAGTGAGGAGGTCTTTAACGCTCCCGTTCCGTCCTCACCGGCCTGGCAGGCCTTGGCCTCACCGGAGTTGGAGGTCGCCCGGAAGTAGGAATTTCCACTTTCCTCCAGTCCATACGGGTTTTCAAAGGTGACCAGATCGATACGGCCGATCTGGATTTTGCCCTTATCCGGATGGGTTGCCTCAATGATACCGTTTCCCAGAATGGCGATCGATGCGCCGGAAAGGGAGATCGCACCGCCCTCCGTACCATTTTCCAGTGTAAATGTTCCGCTTCCAAGTCCTGCATCGTTGGACTGCGTAGCCGCGGTGATGGTTCCTGCATGATCCTTCGGCACAAAGGAAGCGTATGTCTTATCTGCCTCATCTGCGTTTAAAAATGCGGTGTTAATGTCTGAATAGCCCTTATGGTCGATGGTCAGAGTCCCGCCGCCTTCTTCCGTAAGCACCAGGTCTCCGGCCGCATCGCCTTCGCTGATATCACCGGAATACGTCTTGCCGCCGCTTACCGCAGTTACATGCCATTTTGCCTTATTGCCCGCGCTGGCAGGTATCTTTACCGCGCTGTATTCAATGTCGTCACCGGGGTTGATTCCCGAGGTGCCGTAATCCTTAAGGCTCATACTCTTGTTGAAAAAACCGGTCCCCGCTGCCGCCGGCATCGTCACATTGTGAAAAGACTGCGCCGTATTTCCCGTGCCTGCATTAAACGAAGAAGTGATCGCCGTATAACCCGGATGGCTCATCTCGATGTACTGCCCCGTTCCGGCTTCCTTCAGCCACATCTTGCCTGCAGTTGTGGTGTTCTCATTTATTTCGCCGACAAACTCCCGTCCGTCCACCGTGGCCGTCACAACCCAGGCCATCTTTCCGCCTGTACCCGGCCTCAGTTCTGATTTAAAGTCCACCGGACCCGCCGCGTCAAAGGCAGGACTCGTGCTCATGCCGGAAAACTTCAGTCCGCCGAAGATTCCGTCAGCCGCATCTGTGGAGGTGACAAATTCGAAGGTTCCTTCGTTAATTCCAAAGTGGTCGCCTAAGAGCTCCGCGCCGGTCAGCGGTTTCTGGAACACATTCTCCGCCGGTGTCGCGGTGATGGTAAAGTTACCGCCCGGATGGGCCTTTCCGCCGCAGCCGCGGGTGATGGCGCTGTTCATCTTGCTGTTAAAGTCTGAAAGACTCGTAAAGATAGCATTTTTATTCACATGCACCGTGATGCTGGAATCGTTGATATCGGATGGATTCACAACGATATCGGAACCGGAAGGCAGATTGTCCTCCGCCTTAAAGGTGATGGATACGTTGGCATCCGTTGTGGCCTTCTCCGAGGTGATCGTAAACTGGGTTCCGTTGATCGTCAGCGTCTTCGATGCCAGTCCGCTGGACTTGGTCGGAATGTTCAAATGGATCTTGTCGGAGGATGGCGCCTTGCCCAGCGGATCACCGGATACGCCGAGTACCGTGTAGCCGTTGGAATCCACCAGGTTGCCGCTGTTGGAATCCAGCATTAAGTTTCCTGCTCTCGTGTAGAAGATATTTCCATCTGCATCCATGACCTGGAAAAATCCCTCGCCTGTAATCGCCACGTCCAGGGGTCTGCCTGTGGACTGCAGCGCCGAACGGCTCATATCCAGATCGATGCCGCCTAACTGGGAACCGTAACCAACCTGGCTGGCATTGGTTCCTCCTTTATTGTTGTCGCCGCCTGCTGCGCTCTGTAATGTCTGATAGAATACATCCTGAAAACGCGCGCGGCTGGATTTGAATCCGTACGTATTTACGTTGGCAATATTATTGCCGATAACATCCAGCTTTGTCTGGTGCGCTTTCATACCGGACACTGCGGAATACAATGATCTTAACATAGTTGATATCTCCTTTTCTAACCGCCTTACCCGTCCGTCAATCGGGGTAAGAATAGCCTCCAAAAGGACCGGCTATACCATAACGGTTCCGTCAATGTTTGTGAATACAGTGCCTTTTAAGCTTTCTTCGTTCACAACAGTTACTACTTTGTTATTCTTTACATTTACAACAAATGCCGTGGAATCCATCAGGATTAACGGAGCCTTAAGCCCCTTTTCTCCGGCCAGTTTTACCCCCTCATTCAGCCGTTCCAGCTTATCAGAGGACACATCCACGCTTCGCTCCATCACCCGCTCCACGGCATGTTTAGAAAACGTCACCTGGCTTTCTTCCTTTAGTTTCTGTTCCAGCAGCTCTTTAAACGCGCTGCCGCCTTCCGTGCCCTCCGCCGGTTTATTCCTGGCGGCTTCCCACGGTTTTCCGGTACATATGGGGGTATGAAGCATTTTGTTATATATCATGGAATCCATTCTCTTACCTCCTTACTGCACTGATGCTCATATCTTTGAATCCTTGTCGCCGGGATCCTCTCCAGCCCCGTCTCCGCTGCCTTCAGAATCCGGGGGCTCAGTTCCGTCCTTCTCCGGCGCCTCTGTCCTGATCTCCATGATCTCATCCATGCCGTAGGATTCTCCTTCCACATAGATCACAAATTTTCCGTCCAGCAGGGAAACCTTGTTTACGACGCCTTCCGTCTTCTTTAAGTCCCCGGCGACCGTAAATTTGGCAGCCGTAACCGTCTTGCCCACAAGTGAGGTCACATAGGTACTCTTGGCGTTATACGCCATCTCTTCCATCTGCTGCATGGTCGATATCTGGGCCAGCTGCGTCACATACTGGGTGTCATCCACCGGATTCATAAAATCCTGATTTTTCAGCTGGGCTACCATCAGAGTCAGGAAATCCTCCATGCTGACGGCTTTATCGGATGCATCGCCAAACACAGCATCTATGACGTCTCCGTTTCCCGACGCGCCATTTGTACCTTCTGTTTCTTTCTCACCATCCTCAGATGCCTTTGCCGGTGCAGCACCTCCCGGCACTCCCGGTCCGCTGCTTCCGGAGGAGGCGGTTCTCAGGTACGGATTTGAATATTCTGGTATCTGTACTGACATGTCTCTCCTTTTCTCTTCATTTCCTTACTCATGGGGCGGCTACACATACGCATACAGTCTGCGAACCAGGCTCTCCGCCGCCATTCGCTCTGTCTCCTGTATAAACACTCCGTCGTCCGCCATCAATCCCTGATTCACGCCGCGGCGGTAATGTCCCCGGGCCTGCTGCCCCTGATTCTGATAGAGCTCCTGGCCGAATCCTGCAAAATCCATTCCGCCCTGGCTGTTGTGATATACCTCTTCCACCTCTGCATGAAGCGGCTCCAGCATCTCCTTCAGGCTCATCATCTGGCTGTTAACCAGCTTCTCCGTCTCCGGATTGGCCACTCCGATGCTGACCGATGTCCTGCCGCCTGCGCTTGCCATATGTACGACGATCTCTCCCAGGCCCTCCGGCTTCAGCTTGATGGTGAATTCCGACAATTCCCGTTTCATGCCCTGTTCTACCCCTGCCTTCAGCTGTTCTGCTACCGGTGTGTGCAGATCGGAAGCGGTATTGTCCACCGTCGGCACGCCCTTTAACGCGCCCTGCTGCGATACGCTTAGCCTGTCCTGAAACGACATGCCTTTTCCGTCTGAATTCTTTTTCAGTTCCTCCAGCATCCGGTTGTCCATCGCATCGTCAGAAACGGTCTCCTCTTCTGTCTGTACCTGCGTTCCGGTTCCCATGGCCTTCATCTGTTCCGAATGGCCCTTCAGCAAATCGGAAAAGCTTCCTTCCTCTCTGCCTGCACCGTTCCCATCTGAAACCGGCAGGTGACCGGCCAGAGCCGTATGCTCCGCTTCTGCTGACTTCACGGCTTCTGTCTTCTGCCCGTTTTCCGTTTCCTCCACTTTCTGTGCTGCCGGCTGGAAACGCATCTCCCGGGTATTGACTGCGTCTGATGCACCCGCATTTTCTGCGGCTGCCGCCTGAACCGCCTCGTATCCGGCGCCTGTACCGGATCCCGGTACTGCTGCAGCTTCCGTCTGATCCGATACGCTGCCTGCCTCCGTTCCCGCCTGGAGCCCGTCTTCTTCTGCGTTCGCACCGTTTATCAGCGGCACGGCCGGAGCTTCCGCCATAACTGCTGCCTGCTCTGCCATGATTTCCAGATCTGCCGTTTTTCCCGCTTCTTCCTGTGCAGAATCTTCCATCTTTTTCGTATCCGGCTTCTTTTCCGGAGCCTTCTCAGCCCTGGTATCTGCCGGTCCGGAAGCCTCAGCCCTCACCGTATCATTACCGGTGTCATCGGTTTTCGAACCAGTCTGAATCTCAGGCGTCTTCCGTGCGCTCTGTGACTGAGTTCTGTCCTCTGCGGCTTTTTTCCCCGTCTTTAGCATCTCGCTGAAGGTATCGGCAAAATTCGCTTTACCTGCCGCTCTGCCTTTTCCATGATCCGCAGTTACCTGCTGCTTCCAGCCGGTAACCGAAGCTTTCATGGCTGTTTCCATATTCATTTTCTTCTCACCGCCTTTCTCTCTGTGACATATTTATTGGGAAGCACCACGACGTACGAAATTTCCCGCAACATGTTCCGCTATGGTTTCCTGCTGCTCCTTCGCTTCACCGCGGTGGTATTCCTCTAACTGTTTTTCCTTCAGCTTTTCCAGCTTTTTTACTTCTCTGGAGGCCTCCGTCACTACCTGACGCTGCCGTTCCAGACCTGCCTGCAAAAGCTTCCGTTCTTTCTCCAGCTCCTCCAGCTGGTTTCTTGCACTTTCCAGAATGGAGTAACAGGCTTTCAGCATAAATATCGTTGTTCCTTCCGCCTCCCGCCTGGCGATCTCCGCCTGTATACCGGCGGCTTTCTCAGCCATATCCCGTTTCCGTGCTTCCAGCGCATCCCGCTCTGCAGTCATACGGCCCAGGATTCCCATCTCCTTCTCCAGATTCTGGCTTTGAAAATTCAGCATACGCTCCAGTGAAAATGCAAACTTTTTCATAAAATTCCCTCTATTCGGTCAGTTGAATCATACGTATGACGGCCTCATCCAGAGTAAAGCTCTCATCCGTCTTCTGCTGCAGAAACTCATATATTTTATCAATTCT
The DNA here is from genome assembly GCF_024460495.1 of Hungatella sp. SL.1.14. Taxonomy (NCBI): domain Bacteria; kingdom Bacillati; phylum Bacillota; class Clostridia; order Lachnospirales; family Lachnospiraceae; genus Hungatella; species Hungatella sp. SL.1.14. The sequence goes on from NZ_JANFYJ010000026.1 coordinate 66,757, forward strand.
CATCAGCGCGTCATCCAGTTCCTTATTCGTCCCCTTCTTATACGCTCCGATCGAAACAAGATCGATGTTGCTCTCATAGACGGAGAGAAGTTTTCGGATCTTCCCTGCTGCCTCCTTGTGCTCCGGCATCACGATGTCGCTCATCAGACGGCTGACGCTGGATAAGATGTCGATCGCCGGATACCGGTTCTGTGTCGCCACCTTTCTCGACAGCATGATATGACCGTCAATGATGCCCCGCACCGTATCGGACACCGGTTCGTTGGCATCGTCCCCCTCCACCAGAACCGTGTAGATTCCGGTGATGGATCCCATCTCAAAATTGCCTGACCGTTCTAACAGCTTGGGAAGCTCCGAGTAAATGGAAGGGGTATATCCCCTCGCCACCGGCGGCTCTCCAATGCTCAGCCCCACTTCCCGCTGTGCCATGGCAAACCGTGTAAGGGAATCCATCATCAGCAGAACATCCATTCCCTGATCTTTGAAGTACTCTGCGATCGTCGTCGCCGTCATGGTGCATTTGGAACGCATCATTGCCGACTGGTTGGAGGTGGCCACCACCAGAACAGAGCGCTTCAATCCCTCTTCTCCCAGATCCCGGTTAATGAACTCCACAACCTCGCGGCTTCTCTCCCCGACCAGGGCAATGACATTGACATCCGCCTTCACATTCTTGGCAATCATGCCCATCAGCGTGCTTTTACCGACGCCGCTTCCGGCGAAGATCCCCATTCTCTGTCCCTTTCCAATGGTTAAGAGCCCGTCTATGGCCTTGACTCCCATCTGGATCACAGTATCAATTCTGGGCCGCTCCATGGGGTTGGAGCGTTTGCCGGTTATGGGATAATAAGCGACCTCCCCCAAAGGACCCTGGCCGTCGATCGGCATTCCCATGGCATCCACGGTACGGCCGATTAACTCATTGGATACCGGTATCAAAAGCCGTTCTCCCGTATTGCGGACCGCGCTTCCGTAGCCGATGCCCTCTGTCTCTTCATAGGGCATTAAAAGCACCCGGTTTTCACGAAATCCCACCACCTCAGCCATTACCGGCGGACTGCCTCCCGGAACATCGATGGTGCAGACATCACCGATTCTGCAGGCAGGTCCCATGGATTCCACCGTAGTCCCCACAATCTTGTCTATCTTCCCCAGATAGGTATACAAATTGGCGTTCTGAACCGCCTGTCTCACACTCTCTATCATCTTATGCGCCGCCTGTCTCACTATTTCAGTAATTCCGCCAGCTGCCGTTTTAAATTCTCCAATTGCACAAACACGGAGGCGTCCACAATCCCTTCCTCCGTCTCAATCTGCACATAGCCGGGCTGCTGCTGTTCCGGTCTGATGCGGACATATCCGCCGTTTCGGTCTCTCAATGGTTCCAGGCGTCTCTCCAGTTCTTCCACCAGGGCGATGGAGTCGTCTGACAAATGCACGGTGATCTCATTCTTATCCCGCTCCGACAACACCGCCTGCTCCACCATATCGGCCAGCCCCGCTCTGCCGGCGTCTACTTCTCTCTGCAGAATTTTTTCTGCTATCATGAGGGCCATCTCTGTAATCCCGGCCTTTATCTCCTCCGAGTGCTCTTCCAGCCGGCGCCCTGCCTGTTCCACGGCCTGTCCAATCCTGACCAGGCCCGTGGAAATGTCCGCTTCAGCCCGGTTGATACCGTCCTCATAGCCCTCTTCCTCCGCCTGCTTTTTCAGCCGTTCCGCCTCCGCAAGAGCCGTATTCACAATCTTGTCCCGCTGGGCGTAGGCTTCCTCTAAAATCCTGGCGGCAGACTGCTCCGCCTGGCTTCTGGCATGTTCCAGAATCTTTCTCTTTTCTTCAGAAATCAGCGCATACCGGGGGATCGAACCATCGGCAGCTTCCTGAACTGCAGTTTCCGGTTCCCCGTTGGCCGTTTCCGCCTGATCTGCGCTGGGGCCGGGCATCTGATAGGCAGGAACCCTTCCTTCTCCCAGCACCGTCTGTCCGGACTTGATTACCCTATACAATGATCTCATCCTTTCCATCCTTGGAGATTACGATCTCCCCCTCTTCCTCCAGACGGCGGATCACAGCCACGATTCTCTGCTGCGCCTCTTCCACATCGCTCATTCGGATATTATGCAGATACTCCATATCGCTCTGTATGGATTCCCTCATACGGTTTGACATGTTGGCGAATATCGCATTCATCACATCTTTGTTGGATACCTTTAATGCGACCGCCAGGTCCTTGGAATCGGTCTCTCTTAAGAAACGTTGGATCGACAGCGGATCCAGATATGCAATATCTTCAAATACAAACATCAGCTTGCGCACATCCTCGGCAAGCTGGGGATTTTTAAGGTTCAGCTCATCAAAAATATCTCTCTCCGTGCTGCGGTCCACATGGTTCATAATATCGGCGATATAATTGAGTCCGCCCACTTCCATGGTCTCTTCCGAGGACGAGGAACCGATCTTCTTCTCCAGCACCTCTTCCGCAATCTTGATGGCCATCGGCAGAGCCCTGTCCATGGCAGCGATGCGTTCCACCACATCCACCCGCGTCTCCTGAGGAAGATTCGCGATAATCTTGGACGCCTGCTCCGGAGTGGCGTAGGAAAGGATCAGCGCCAGTGTCTGCGGATGCTCGTTCTGTATCGCGGTCATCAGTGTCTTATAATCTACTTTTCTGATAAAACTGAACGCCTTGGTCTTAAGCGCCTTGCTGACCCGGTCCATTAAATTTCTCGCCTGCTGCTGGCCGAATGCCTTTTCCAGCACTTCCTTGGCGTAGTCTTTTCCGCCCTCGGTAATCACCTTTTCCGTCACACAACAATTGTAAAAGTCCTTGGCTATATCTTCCATCTCATCCGGTGCCAGGTGAGGAAGCCTTGTAATCTCCATGGACAGCTGTTCCACTTCATTCTCTGTCAGATACCGGAACACCTCGGAGGCCCGTTCCGTACCGAGCATGGATATGACGGCCGCAGCTTTTTCTGCTGGTCTTCTTTCTTCTGCCGGCATACTACTTCTTATCCTCCTTCAGCCAGTTGCTTATCATAGATGCAATGATCTCAGGGTTGTCCTCCGCAAAGGAGCGGACCTGATTTACCGGATCCTGTGGTTTTACGGGAATATTGGTAAGACGGTTTTCTACCGCGCTCTCTTCGGCGCGCTCCGCGATATCACGATCCAGCTCAACGGCCTCCCCCTCAAAGGGTCCGAACAGCTCCTGGTCTTCTTTTCTCTGTTTCTTTTTCCTGTGGCGTAAAATGAGGAACAAAAGTACAAGGAACAGGAAAATACCGGCCGCAGCTCCCGCTATCAGAATACGGGGATCGATTCCCCCGACACCAGGAGCCGTCACCGGAATTACCGGTTTTTCCGGTTCCGGAGTTTTATCCGATGCAATCTGCTGGAAGCTGGATACTACAATGTCTTCCGGCGCGATATTGGCGGCCTTCGACGCCGCATCGATCAGCTGCTGCTTCTTTGACTCTGTCAGATTACTGTCATTCACGGTAATCGCCACAGTCGCCTTCTGCAGCTTTACGTTGTCCTTCTCAATCTGTTTCTTGATATATCCTACCAGATAGTCCACATCGCGGTAATAATCCCCGTTGGCCCCATTGGCTCCTCCGGTTCCCGCCGCTCCATACGTTGGAATATCCGTGTTGTTCTCTTCTCCGGCCACGCCGCCGGCGCCTCCGCCCTGGCCGTTTACCGACTGTCCAGTCTTATAGTGCTCCACCACGCCCTGACCGTTGTCCTGAGGCTCATACTGCAGATCCTCGGTGATCATCTTATCGTAATCGATAACCACCGTCGCAGATACCCGAATCTGTCCCGGCGGATACGCCAGGGTCAGCACATTCATGATCTTGTCCTGAAGGCGCTTTTCCACCTTTGTCTCAAAATCCAGACGGCCCAGACCGTAGCTGGTCAGTCCGCCCACATCGTCAGACACCATCTCCTGCATCGTCTCCGCATTGACTACGGTTACATTCTCCGGAAGCAGCCTGGGAACGCTGTTGGCAATCAGGTTCTTGATGGCCCCCACTTTTTCCGGCGACAGTTCACAGTCGGGCATCAGGGTCAGGGAAACGGCCCCCGTACTGTCGGCCCCCTGATCGTCCCACACATAGTTGCTGTCATCGGATACGTTCAGCGTCACTATCGCATTCTTAATGCCGTTCATGTCCTTCAGGGTCCGTTCAATTCTGTCCTGAAGATTCAGGAGAAGATACTGGCGCTTCTCGAATTCTGTCGTGGTAAATCCCATATTATCCGAAAAAATGTCAAAAGGAAGTGCCGTTTTCGGATATCCCAGTTCTGACATATCAAGCATAATGTCACCGACCTGGTTCTCCGGAACCGTCACTTCTCCTTCTGCATTTCTCTTCGCGCCTACTCCACGACCGTTCAGCACTGCGAGTATTTCATTATTCTCTTCTCTTGAAATTCCCGGGAAAAGTACCACGTACTCTCCGGCTTTATTTGTATTTAACAGGATTGCCGCCGCCAGAGCGACGATGACCGCCGCCAGAACTCCCGCCGCCGCTGCTTTCCTTTTTTTGCTGCCCAAAAGACGGCCGACCGTACCGCTGCCCTCGACTGCCGTTTTCACTTTGTCTTTCACACCCATAATTCCACCACTGCTATCTTTCCGTTATTTTAAATCTGCATTCCCATAATCTGAGTGTACGCACTGACTGCCTTACTGGTCAGCTGTGTCGTAAACTCGATCGCAGCAGCGGATTGTTCTGCCTGAATCAATGCTGTATGTAAATTATCGATCTGACCGGCCGCAAGCTTCACATCCATCTCTCTGGTATCTTTCACCGCCTGATCCGCTTCCCTGACCGCATCCGTCAATATATTCTGAAAGCTGCTCTTTCCCTGCTTTTGCGGGGCTTTGTCCAGTTTTTTCATCTCCTCCAGAGATGCCGGACCCTCCAGCCTCGTTATCGGCACTATAAACATAATTCCCCTCCAAACACCCCTGTAATTTTGCTTTTGGTTACAAAATTTGGCTATTTTCAGTATAACTTTTTAAAATCGTTACGTCAACTTAAAACTTAAGAAAAATGTATGTTTTTGTAATAATTCTTACATTTTTCCATAATTTTCCAAAAAAAGACTATCATGGTTACATGGCTGTTTTCTGTTTCAGCCATCAACTATGATAGTCTAATTTACTTCTTTCAGTGAACCCACACTCCGTCGGAATTCAGGTAATAACCGCCCACACTCGTCCCGCGCACCATAGCTCCGGTATCCGGCGCGAAGTAGTACCATTTTCCGCTGTCCAGAAGCCAGCCAGTATGCATGCTCCCGTCACCGTCGAAATAGTAAGTACTGCCGCCCAGTGTCAGCCATCCGGTCTGCATGCTTCCGTCGTCTGACAGGTAATACCATTTCCGGTTATCCTGGAACCAGCCGGTCTGCATCGCTCCATTGCTGTCAAGGTAGTAATATTTACCGTTTTTCAGCTGCCAGCCGGTTAAAATGTAACCATCGTAATCAAACAGATACCATGCCCCGTCAATGTTCTGCCACGTGTTTGCCGGATAGCTTCCATCCGCATTGCGGTACCACCAGCCATCCGAATTCTTTACCCAGCCGATATTGGCCGGCGTCAGATTTGAATTCTGTCTGCCCCCGCCCTGGCTGTATGTCTGATCATCATCAATGTCCTGTTCATCGGAATATACCCAGTCACCGCTGGTAATATAGCCCTGCTCCTCCGTATCCTTTGGAATTGCACGGACACGGAACTGGTAACGGCCTGCCTGAGTCATAAAAGGATAGAAATCGTATGTGGTGGCATTGACCTTTGCCACTCCCTGAATCATCTGACCGTCACGGTACAGCTTCAGTTCATATGCCCCGGCGTAAGGAACCGCTTCCCAGGTTCCTTTTCCCAGCGGATAACCAACCCATTCCGCGGAATTGGGAATATCCAGCGTGCCGGAAGCCGGTGTCAGTTTAACTGTTAAAAGAAGCGTCTCGTTATTATTCTGGCGTTTTACCGAAGCATAGGCTGCCCCCGTAATCTGGAACTTCCCCGCCCCCGTCGTCTTTTCGAAATAGCAGCCGCTTCTGGCATGGATCTCTATCTGCACTTTCGGCACATCTCCCGGTTCCCAGTATTCTTTATTGCCGTTCACCCACGTATATGCGCCGATGGTGTAGAGACTGCTGTCAGTCGTCACATAGACTGTGGCTGCATCCAGATCGTAGTCGGCCTTTACATCGGAACGCACCGTAATCGATACGGAAGTAATCGGTGTTCTCGTCTCATTTTTCACAGCGGCCCAAACCGTTCCTGAAGCATTCGGCAGTGCTGCCGTCAGCAAGCCGCACGCCAGAACTGCCGCCGCGGCCTGTCTTAACCTGCGTAACATATCTTATCCTCCTGTCTGCTACGGTATCCAGATACCATCTGAATTAATGTAATACGTCTCTACCATCCTGTCCTTCACCATGCGTCCGTTATCCGGATCCAGATAATACCAGTTATCCTTATACCGGATCCAGCCGACCGCCATACTGCCGTCCGGATTCAGATAGTACCAGTCACTGCCCTGCTGAAGCCATCCGCCTGACACCTTTCCCACCTGCGGATCCAGATAATACCACACCCGGTTGTCCTGGAGCCAGCCTGTCACCATGTCTCCGTTGCTGGTCAGATAGTATTCGTGACCGTTCTTCGTCTGCCAGCCGGTCAGCATGTAACCATCCATGTTAAACAGATACCATTTATCGTTGATCAGCTGCCAGCTGTTCACCGGATAGGTCCCATCTGCATTCCGGTACCACCAGCCGTTTCTGTCCTGCTCCCATCCGGGACTTCGGGAACCGGGACCGTTTCCCTGACCGGGACCCTGGCTGCCGCTGCCAAAACTGCTGCCGGAACCGCCGTTCCCTGAGGAATTCCGGGCCTCTGCGGCTTCGGCATCCCGTTTTGTAATCTCCTGATTGTCTGACTCCGTCCATTCTCCCGCCTTTAAATAATCTGCTTCCGACGCAGTCTTTGCCACAGCCCTCACCTTGAAATAGTAATCGCCGCGCGACGTCATCCGGGAAAAGAAGTCATAGCTGGTGGAAGACGTCTTCTCCACCCGGTATACCATACTGTCCCCGCAGTACAGCTTTACTTCATAAGCCGGAGCGTTCTCCACTCTGCTCCATCTCGCCTTGCCCAGCGGCGCCGATTCCCAGTAAGCGCTTTCCACGGTCCCCAGTGTCCCCTTAACCCCCTTCAGCTTTACTGACAGTGTCAGAGAATGGTTGTCGCTTCCCTTCTTTGCAGACGAATAGACAGCCCCCTTTACGGTGGCCTTTCCTGCGTTAATGGAGCTGAAATTGTAGCCCTCCTCCGCCTCCAGTTCTATGGTTACCTTTGGGGTTTCTCCCGCCTTCCAGCTTCCTCTGGAATTTGCGAAATCACACGATACCACCCGGTACTTTGAACTGTTTGCCGTGGCTGAAACCGTGCCCTCATCTGCTTCCGCCTCCACCGATGAAGTGACGGTGACCGACACGGACTTAATCGCCTCTTCTCCAAAGGCAGTCATGGAATATCCGGCTGCCAGGAACGTTACTGCGGCAAGAAGCAGCCATAGCCTGCCGGTCTTTTTTCTGTATTTCATTTTCTTTCCCCCTCTTATCTTTTCTCTCTTACCACGGCCTTCGTATTGACACAATCGTGCGGTATGCAGGATTGTCATCCACCCGGATTCCCGCCTTTGCCGAGCGCGCGTGAACAATTCTTCCGCCGCCGATATACATGGCTACGTGACCCGGATAGCAGACTAAGTCTCCCGGCTCCATGTCTTCATATGCAATTTCTCTGCCAAAACCGGCCTGTTCCGCAGACGTCCTCGGGATCGATACACCAAAGTGACGGTAGACCGACTGAACAAATCCGGAGCAGTCCGCTCCCGAGGTTAAGCTTGTACCGCCCCACACATAGGGATTCCCCACAAACTGCAGTGCATAGTCTGCCACACTTCTTCCGAATTCTGTGCCTCCGGTACTCCTGATGATTCCAGGTCCTCCGTTCTGCGTCTTCCCCGGCCCGCCCTGCGCTCCCTGAGAACCGCTCTGCCTCCACTGCGCTTCGTTTCGGGCTGCTTCGCTGATCCTCTTCTGTTCTTCTGCTCTCCGCTCCTCTTCCTCCCGAAGAAGCCTGATGTCCTCTGTCCGCCTTCTTATAACCTCTGCCTGTTTTCCCGCTTCCGCCCTGGCGGCCTTGAGTCTGAGATCGAAATCAGACTCCTCTGCCCGTTTTTCTTTCATCATGGTTCGCAGCGTCTTTTCCCGGACTCCGTATTCCTGCCGTAAGCTGTAAAGCTCCGACTGCCGCTCCTCCAGCACTTCCTTCCGGTTCCCCGCATCGCACTTCGTCTTCTCGTACTCCGTGATTAACTTCCGGTCATACTCGTAGAGTTGCTGAAAATACTCATTCCCGTTGATTACGTCACCAATGGTTTTCGCTTTCAGAAGAATATCCAGATAGGTAACTTCACCTTCTTCATAAATATACTGAATCCGCTTTTTCAGTATCTCGTACTGACGCTTCCTTTTTTCCTCCGCCCGCTGATATTCCGCTTCCTCCCGCTCGATCTGCCGGGTCATATCATCCATGTCGGTCTCCAGCAGATCCATATCGGTCAGTAAACCGGTCAGCTCCTTATCCAGCCGGCCGGCCAGCGCGGCGGCTTCCCCCTTTTTTCTCTCCAGTTCCTCCGCTTCCCCGTTTACCGCCTCATACCTTGCCTCCGCCTCCTGCTTCTCCCGCTCCGCTTCGGATATGGGCGAGGCCGCCGATACAAAGGAAACCATCTGCCCCAGACAGACGGCAGCAGTGACAAACAGGAGGAAACGGCAGCACCGAACCGGTCTCTGATGCCCCATCATTTGTAATCCCCTGACTCATCTCATAATAATAAAAGGCGTAACCGTTTGCTGCTATCAGTGTACCATAGCTGGAGAATAATTTCAAATTAAGAATAAATTACCGGAATATTCCAAATTATGTAACCTGTTGTATCCCAAAAAGACCGGCATCCAACACATTACGTGTCGAATACCGGTCCATTCGCTTCAACCGCTATTTTCTGAGGGAAAGTCGTACAAGCGCTCTTCTGAGCGCCAGTTCCGCCCTCATGGTATCAATTTCACCGCTCTCTTCCTTTAAGCGGCGTTCCGCACGGATTCTCGCTTCCTCCGCACGATTGCCATCGATCTCATCCGGCCATTCGGCCACTTCGGCCATAATGGTGATTCTCTCCGGGAGAATCTCAATAAATCCGGACATCAGGGCTGCTTCCTTAACCCCGCCCTCCTCGTGAATCTTTAAGACTCCGGGAGCCACAATGGCTGTCAGCGGGATATGGTTCCTGTATACACCGATGTCTCCCTCCGTCGTGGACAGTTCCACCATGGAAGCTTCTCCATCGTAAAATCTCCGTTCGGGAGTAATCACATGCAGTTTGAATAAATCAGCCATATTCCCACCCCCTATTTCACACGGGCAAGAACATCATCCATACTACCTGCATTTAAGAAATAGCTTTCAGGAATATCGTCATGTTTGCCTTCCAGAATCTCCTTGAAACCCTGAATCGTATCAGCCAGCGGAACGTAACGGCCTTCCAGACCGGTAAACTGTCCTGCCACGAAGAACGGCTGGGATAAGAATCTCTGAATCTTTCTCGCACGGGATACGGTAAGCTTATCTTCTTCAGAAAGCTCATCCATACCCAGCATGGCGATGATATCCTGTAACTCTTTATACTTCTGAAGTACTTCCTGTACGCCGCGGGCCACGTTGTAATGCTCTTCACCCACGATACGCGGGTCTAAGATGCGGGAGGTGGACTCCAGCGGATCTACGGCCGGATAGATACCCAGCTCTACGATGGCACGGCTTAAAACAGTGGTCGCATCCAGATGGGCGAATGTATTAGCCGGAGCCGGGTCGGTCAAGTCATCGGCCGGCACGTAAACAGCCTGTACGGATGTGATGGAACCATTCTTTGTCGATGTAATACGCTCCTGAAGAGCACCCATCTCGGTCTGCAGGGTCGGCTGGTAACCAACGGCGGATGGCATACGGCCAAGCAGAGCGGAAACCTCGGAACCTGCCTGCGTGAAACGGAAGATATTGTCGATGAACAGCAGTACATCCTTGCCTGCCTGGTCACGGAAATACTCTGCCATGGTCAGTCCGGTCAGTCCGACTCTCATACGGGCTCCCGGCGGTTCGTTCATCTGTCCGAACACCATGGTGGTTTTATTGATAACGCCTGATTCCTGCATCTCATAGTACAAGTCGTTTCCCTCACGGGTACGCTCGCCAACGCCGGTGAATACGGAATATCCGCCGTGCTCTGTAGCGATGTTACGAATCAGTTCCTGGATTAATACGGTTTTTCCTACGCCGGCGCCGCCGAACAGACCGATCTTACCGCCCTTCTGATAGGGGCAGAGAAGATCGACTACCTTGATACCCGTTTCCAGGATCTCAGTCTCGGTGGACTGCTCTTCAAATGTAGGAGCCGGTCTGTGGATCGGTAAGTACTCTTTCACTTCCGGCTTTGGTTTATTATCGATGGGATCACCCAGTACGTTAAAGATACGTCCCAGGGTCTCTTCACCGACCGGTATTGTGATCGGCGCCCCCGTTGCGACGGCTTCCATACCACGTACCAGTCCATCGGTCGAACCCATGGCGATACATCTTACGGTATCATCGCCAAGGTGCTGGGATACTTCCACAACCAGGCGGTTTCCGTTTTTCATCGTGATGTCAATCGCATCATTGATGCTCGGAAGCCTGCCCTGGCTGAACTTGATATCCAGTACGGCACCGATGATCTGGGTGATCTTACCAATATTTTGTTCTGCCATCTTGTTTCTCCTTTATTATTATGATATTGCATTGGCACCTGCAATGATCTCGGTCAGCTCCTGGGTAATGGAGCCCTGTCTTGCACGGTTGTATGCCAAACCAAGTTCTTCAATCATCTCTTCCGCATTATTTGTCGCCGAATCCATGGCTGTCATCCGGGCACCGTTTTCACTTGCCACGGCCTCTAAAAGTGCGCCATAGATCAGACTGCTCATATATTTCGGAATGATGGAATCCAGCACCTGATCTTCATTCGGTTCATAATTCATAAGCACCAGATCCGTCTTTTCGCCTGCGTCGCCTGCCTCTACGGGAAGCAGCTTTTTAAGCGTCGGAATATGGGTCACTGTATTTTTGAATGAAGTGTAGGCCAGATAGATTTCACCAATCTGGTTCTGACCAAACGCATCCAGGAGCTCCGCGGTCACATCGGCCGCGTCGCGGTAGATCGGCTCATTGATGACCTCGGAATAATCCTCGGCAATCTCATAACCTTTTCTCACAAATGAATCCTTTCCCTTACGGCCGATGGCATAGATGACGGCGTTCTCCGGAGTCAGACCTTCCGCTCCCGTTACCAGCTTGACGATGTTGTTGTTGTAACCGCCCGCCAGACCACGGTTGGAAGTGATGGCGATGACCGCCTTCTTCTTCGAATCTCCCGCCTTTAAATACTTATGCTCTATATTGCCGGATTTACGCAGCATGGAGCAGATCGTATCATACATCATGTCGTAATATGGTTTTGATTCTTCTGCTTTTGTTCTGGACTTCTGCAGCTTCACGGTGGATACAAGCTTCATGGCTTTCGTAATCTGCTCGGTGCTTTGAATACTTTCTTTTCTATGTTTGATATCCCTCATGGATGCCATGATTCTTCACCTGCCTTTATTACAATCCTGTTAAAAAGCCTCCGCCTTGCACTCGTTAATCGCCTTCGTCAGCAGCGCATCCGTCTCCTCGGTAATCTGCTTCGTATCACGGATCGAAGCCGGAATCTGCGGATATTTGCTGTCGATGAAGCTGAATAATGCCTTCTCAAAATCAAGGATACGGTGGGTAGGAATGTCCAGCAAAAGCTTTCTGGTGGCAGCGAAAATAATCATGACCTGGTATTCTACCGGCATCGGCTGATACTGCCCCTGCTTTAACACTTCCTTGATTCTCTCGCCCTGTGCCAGCTGTTCCGTGGTCTCTTTATCAAGCTCTGAGCCGAACTGGGCAAAGCTTGCAAGCTCGCGGTACTGAGCCAGCTCCACACGGATCGGAGCCGCAATCTTCTTCATCGCCTTGATCTGAGCCGCGCCGCCTACACGGGATACGGACAGACCTGCGTTGATGGCCGGACGGAAACCGGAGTTAAACATCTCCGTCTCCAGATAAATCTGGCCGTCAGTAATAGAGATCACGTTCGTCGGAATATAGGCCGAAACGTCACCTGCCTGAGTCTCAATAATCGGAAGAGCCGTTAAGGAGCCGCCGCCCAACGCGTCGGATAACTTACTTGCTCTCTCTAAAAGTCTTGAATGGAGATAGAATACATCGCCCGGATATGCCTCACGTCCCGGCGGTCTCTTGAGCAGCAGGGACAGGGTACGGTAAGCCGCCGCATGTTTACTTAAGTCGTCGTAAACAACCAGTACGTCCTCGCCGTTCTCCATCCACTCCTCGCCGATGGCGCATCCGGAGTATGGAGCAATATACTGAAGAGGAGCCAGATCGGAGGCTGTGGATACCACGATGGTGGTGTAATCCATGGCGCCGTACTCCTCAAGAGTCTTAACAATGGTAGCAACCGTAGAAGCCTTCTGGCCGATGGCCACGTAGATACAGTGAACCCCCTGCCCCTTCTGGTTGATAATGGTATCGATGGCAATCGCCGTCTTACCGGTCTGACGGTCGCCGATGATTAATTCACGCTGGCCTCTTCCGATGGGGATCATGGCATCGATGGCCTTGATACCGGTCTGAAGCGGCGTGTCTACTGATTTTCTGTCAATTACGCCGTGAGCAACACGCTCAATCTGGCGGAATTTGTCTGTCTGGACCGGTCCCTTGCCATCTACCGGCTGTCCCAGCGCGTTCACCACGCGGCCGGTCATCGCATCGCCGACAGGAACTTCCACCACGCGGCCGGTCGTCTTAACGGTATCGCCCTCGCTGATGTCTCCGGCACCGAGTAAAACGGCGCCCACGTTATCCTCTTCCAGGTTGAGTACCATGCCGTAGATCTCTCCCGGGAACTCTAAAAGTTCACCCTGCATGGCGTTCTCAAGACCGTGGATACGTGCAATTCCGTCCGCTACCTGAATGACTGTACCAACATCAGAGACTTCCAGCTTTGTAGAATATCTTTCAATCTGTTCCTTGATGACAGAACTGATCTCTTCTGGTCTTAAATTCATTAAGGTTTGCACCTTCCTTCTATCTTTCTATTTGTTACGATAACTGCAGTTTTGACAAGCTACGGTGCAGCTCGTTAATCTGAGTTTTAATGCTGGAGTCCACGACGCGGTCTCCGATACGGATAACCAGACCTCCGATTAAGGACGGGTCTACCGAATACTCCATCTCAAATTCCACGTACTGCGTGGTATCTAAAAGCCGCTGTTCAATCATGGCTTTCTGCTCACTCTTTAATTCCACGGCGCTCGCCACACGGGCCACACCGATTTTTTTATACTCTTTGACCGTATCGATAAAATACGTGCAGATTGCAGGAATGTCCTTCTGTCTGCCCTTGTCGACAATGACTGCCAGAAAACCCATCAAATCGTCCGACACACGGCCGGCGAAGATGTTCGTCATAATACCGATCTTCTCTTCCTTCACAATCTTCGGATTATCCAGAAGCTCCGCCAGTTCCGGGTTCTCACGCCAGATGGCAAGCAAAGCCTTCACCTCTGAAAACAGGGTGTCGACACTCTGCTTTTCGATGGACTCCTCAAACAATGCATCGCCGTATACTTTTGATACTAGCTTTGCCATGTGCTCTCACCCATCTCTTTCAAAGTTTCCTCAATCAGGGCATCCGATACCGTTGTATCAATGGACGCAGCCACAACCTTGCCGGCCATGACAGAAGCGATGGAGATGATCTGTTCCTTCATATCATCAAGCGCTTTCTTTCTCTCCAGCTCTACTTCGCGGTTACCCCTCTCAATAATGCGGTTCGCTTCTTCCCTGGCTTCTGTAAGTATTTCCGCTTCGCGCTGCTTTGCTCTCTTTCTCGCATCCTCTAATATCTGTTCCGCTTCTTTATTGACGCTGGTAAGCCGTGTCTGGTACTCTTCCTTCATGGCCTTCGCAGCTTCTTTGTCATCGGCAGCGGACTTCAGTTCCCCGGCAATCTTCTGTCTTCTTCTCTCCAGAACATCACGCACGGTATTGAACAGCAGATAGGATAATGCGAAAAACAGGATAAAGACGTTAATGCCCGTCACAAACGCATCGAAAAGCAGCTGTGGGTCAAATCCCAATAATCGTTCCAAGGTTTCGCCTCCTCTCGCTCTCTATTCTTATCCGTTCTTTTCTTTAGCTGAATGGCTTTAAGAACATAAGGATAGCAGCGACAGCGAAACCGTAAAGACCTGTTGTCTCGGCAACGGCCTGGCCTAAAAGCATGGTGGATGTGATATCAGACTTTGCGCCCGGATTGCGGCCTACTGCTGCTGCTGCGTGACCTGCGGCGATACCCTGTCCAATACCAGGTCCGATACCTGCGATCATCGCAAGGCCCGCACCGATTGCTGAACAACCTAAGATAAAATCCTGTCCTGAAATTCCGTTCATAGATAACTTCCTCCTGAAATCAATTTTGTATTACGCGCTCAGCCGCGCTTTTTCATTGTTAATCCATCTTATCATTGACATATACCATGGTCAGCATACAGAATACATATGTCTGTATACAGCCCGAGAATAAGTCACAATATACATGTAAAAATGACGGGATACCAATTTTTACAAAGATTGGCATCATGCCGTACCACAATCCCATGATTACAACGCCTGACATCATGTTGCCGAACAGACGAAGCGCCTGAGACAGTGGATTTGTAATCTCTCCGATCAGGTTGATCGGAAACAGGATTGGAAACGGTTTGAACATGCTCGTCAGATGACCGATCCCATGGTTTTTAATACCCTGATACTGTGTAATGCAGAATGTGAAGATACCCAGCATAAACGTTACACCAAAGTCTCCTGTTGGTGTTCTGAGTCCAAATAAGCCGCCAATATTGCAGAACAATATGAAAATAAATATAGTTCCGATATAGTTAACGAACTTTTTCGCATTATGGCCCATTGTTCCGCTTACCATGTTATCAAGCGTCTCGACAGCGAATTCCATGATATTCTGAAATGTACCCGGTACTTCCGTCGCTTTCTTCATCTTGACACTGGTTACGATTGCGATCAGCAATATGACAATGGTCACGATACTTAAACCGATCTCGGTCGTTGTTACCCAGAGTTCCTGGCCAAATGCCTGAAACTTGAAAACGC
Source organism: Hungatella sp. SL.1.14 (assembly GCF_024460495.1). NCBI lineage: Bacteria > Bacillati > Bacillota > Clostridia > Lachnospirales > Lachnospiraceae > Hungatella > Hungatella sp. SL.1.14. The sequence continues at coordinate 82,169 of NZ_JANFYJ010000026.1, forward strand.
CCTTGATCATAAAGTCCACATTATTGGCACTAGCTATGCCCATACGCTTAAGCCTCCTTTCTTACTTGATCACACCGGCTCCTGTACACGAAAATTACTCCTCTTTTTTTCCACGCGACACGATCCTGTGTATAACCGGCTGCAGATATGCACCAGCCTTGAGTCCGAGGACTCCGATTACTAGGGCAACCGCATTGACCTGGTCCGGAAACCAGACCACGACGATAACCAGAACAGCAAAAAGCACGACATAGCGGATGATCGAACTGATCACCGTCCGTTTCTGGACAATCTTCGAATCCTCCGTTTTCATGGAGCGGTCCAGCACTTCAGCCATGGAAAAAAACATGGCAAGAGCCAGGACCATCCCCAGCAGGAGCCCGGTAAAAACCGACGGCTTCGGATACACAATAAGCGCAGCCAGCATGGCTGCCGCGGTAAAAATCACGATTCCCGATGAAACCTCAAGCACCAGATTCCTTGTTTCCTTCCCCAATTCACAAATCCTCCTGTTTTCTAAAGCTTTTCATCATCCTCATGTCTCCTTACGCGGCTCTTCTGCTTCGGCTTGTGCACCGGCGGACGCGGCTCTCCCTTCTGCTCCCTGCGTGCCTCCTGATCCTCTTTTTTCTCTTCCTGCTCATTCATCTTAAGCGTCGTCATGGCTACCTTGTAGCCGTTCCAGCCGCCTGCCAGAAATCCCAGAAACATCAAAAAGATTGTCAGGTTCGTTCCGGCATGCCGGTCAATCCAGCTGCCGGCAAGAATACAGACAAATACAGGCACCATGACGCTGAGACCCAGTTGGGTAACCATCATCATATTCCTCATTACGCTCTTTTTATGGCGCATGAATCCACCTGCTTTCTGCATTTTGCACATATACATGGTATTATACCTAAAAATTTTGATTTTGTCTATTATGTACGTAAATTTTACTGGATAATATTGGATGATATACAATTTGCGAGGTTTTGTACATTTTTTAGTACAAAAAAAGAGGGAGCCAGTCTGCTATATCTTACCCCGGTTCCCACTTTTTTATTCAAATTCTAAAAATTTTTTAGGCTTTTTCTGCTATTTTTCCCGCTATCTGGCCTTTTCTACCATATCCAGAACGGCCTTCTTACTCTGCACGCCAACGCTGGTTGCCACAACCTTGCCGCCTTTAAATACAAGCAGGGTCGGAATGCTCATAACGCGGTACTGGCCTGCTAAATCCGGCTGTTCATCGACGTTCACCTTGCCAACCTTCAGCCCCGGATGATTCTCCTCCGCGATCTCGTCGATAATTGGTGAAAACATCTTGCATGGCCCGCACCAGGTCGCCCAGAAATCGACGATCGTGATATCACTGCTCTTTAAAACTTCCTGCTCAAAATTCTCCTGTGTAAATGTTATTACTGCCATAATATGGTTCCTCCTTATTCCGCGCTTTCTGAAAGCGCCTGTGTAATTATATTTTTCATAATATCTTTCGTCAGCGCGCCGTTGGCATAGCCGATGACGCGTCCTTCACGGTCAATCATGAACGTGGTTGGGAATGCTGTTATATAGTATTGTAACAGAACATCACCCGTTGTGTCCATAAGTGCAGGATAAGAATATCCATTATCCTCCATAAACTTTGTCACTTCTTCTATAGTTTTGTCATTATTGTTGGGATTATCCTTCGTTTTTGGATTTGCCACACTTAAAATGACAAGATCCTCCGAATTTTCTCCATATTCCTTATAGAGTGCCTCAATATCGGGCATCTCCTCGCGGCATGGCGGACACCAGGTCGCCCAGAAGTTTAAGAATACGACTTTTCCCTTGTAATCTGAAAGCGTATGTTCTTCGCCGTACTGATCCACCAGCGTGAAATCAGGAGCTTCCACACGGTCCGACGTATCCGGAAGGCTGCTGTCTGTCTCACTGGCATCATCGGCTGCCGATCCTGCCGGATCCTGACCGCTGTCCGTTCCCTGTCCTGCGCTCTGGTCCGGATTCTGTCCGTTATCTGACGGACTCTGCGCCTCGGTCTGCGGTGCTGTCTCTTTTCCTTCGGCTGTCCCGCTGTCACCGCCTGCAGGCGCCTGAGACTCGGTTACTGTCTGACCGCCCACGCCAAAGCTTGATAAGTATCCGGTAATTCCGTTCATCCAGCCGGTAAACATCATAACACCCATGGCGATCATCAGCACGCCGCCGGCCTTTGTCGTGTACTTTACCACGTTCTGATGCTTCTTAAAGAAGTCGAGCACCGATCCGGTAAACAGTCCCACCGCCAGAAACGGAATGACGAAGCCCAGCGTATAGACGCCGATCAGCAAAAAGCCCGTTCCCTGAGAGGTCGCTGATGACGCCATCAAAAGAACGCTTGCCAGCGCCGGTCCCACACACGGAGTCCACGCAAAGCTGAAGGTAAAGCCCAGCACCAGCGCCAGGAGCGGATTCATGGCCAGCTGATTCAGACGGAAGGGAAGGCGGCGCTCCTGCCCCAGCACAGAGCTTCCAAATACTCCCAGCTGGAACAATCCGAACAGGACCACGATAATACCGCCGATCCGTGCAAACATGGTTCTGTTGCTGCCAAAGAACCTGCCTGCCGCTGTAAAGCCAAAGCCCAGCAGGAAAAATGCGAAGCTCACGCCAATCACAAAGAACAGCGTATTAATCATAACCTTTTTTCTCGAATACCGGACGCGTCCCTCTTCATCGACGGTCCTCGTTCCGCCTGCCAGATATCCGATGTAAAGCGGTACAAGTGGCAGCACGCAGGGTGAGAAAAAGCTTAAAAGTCCCTGTATAAAAACTGTAATTGCCGGTATTCCGACCTCAACTGAAAATCCCATATCGCCTCCTGAACGTGTTATTAACTGTAATTTTATTTGTTTCAGTTTGTACTGTTATTATAAAAGTTACAGTTAATATTGTCAAGTACTTTATGAAATTTTTTTCTATTTATTCCTCCGGCTTATCCGGAACGTATTCCAGAATGTCTCCCGGCTGGCAGTCCAGCGCCTTACAGATCGCCTCCAGCGTGGTAAAACGGACAGCCTTCGCCTTATTATTTTTAAGAATAGATAAGTTGGCCATGGTGATATCCACTTCGCCCGCAAGCTCCGTCAATCCCTTTTTCCGCTTCGCCATCATGACATCAAGATTTACTACAATCGCCATTCTGTCCCCTCCTATATTGTCAAATCGTTTTCCAGCTTATACTGCACCGCTTTCTCAAATACCTGGCACAGCACGATGGAGAAGAGTCCGGCAACAGTAAAGACGATGATGATCACAGCCGTCGCCGGAGTGAGCGATACAGGCAGACGCACAATGGAAAGAAATGCAGTCATAAAACTGCATTTTCCCATTTTCCTGAGTGAACCGGCATTTTCCATAACAAACGGATTCTCCGTCAGGACAGTTTGAAACATCTTCCGAAGTTCCCGGACGATTAACAGCGCCATCACCCCGGAAGCCATGTAGATCACACACTGAAATACATAGTATTTCCGGAAGGCCTCGATGTAATTCCCGAAAAAATAAAACAGGACCGGGATCGCCGCCGTCAGCACTATCCCAATATAAAACATGGCATCCAGCATATATTTCGTAAAACGAACCAGTTTCGTATTCATAATTTCCACTCCCTCTTTCCCGTTTCCGCAGCCATTCCGGCAGCGGCCATTTATGAGGAAAGTTTATCACAGGGCAGAGGGGAATTGCAACAGAAAATACGGAAGCAAAAAATCAGGAAGAAATCCGTCAAATAAGATTTCTTCCTGATTCTCATCACCGTCCGTCAGCCGGACAGAGGTAAAATCCCAGCCCGTCCCTGATATACGGAAGGTATTTTCTGTCCTTTTCGGCCACCTGTCCGATCACATTCACACGCGGATCGGAAGGCAGATCAATTCTGGAAATTTCAAGCTCGCCCATGTACCGTAAATACGCCTCATTGGCAATACAGATCCTGCCGGCCAGCCTCTGACCGGAAAATTCTGCCGCTGTCTCTGCCGCAATGACCCGGTCCCGGCAGTTAAAACGGGATTCCTGGGAACGGATCACATACTCGCTGGAATCCGGCCGGTCATGATGGATCACCGCTCTCTCAAATTCATAACCGGGCAGCATATCCGCATGGAGGGTCACATACCCTTTGCCCAGCTCCTCCAGCTGCTTCCAGACTTCCTCCGTCACATCATTGTCGCCCACCAGAACAATGTCGGAATCCGCCCGGTACAGTTCCAGCATGTGAAGAAGCACCTCGTCCTTCGAAAACCGGTGTTCCTCCACCGTGGGAAGCCCTTCACAGAGAGGGCCGCGCAGCTCGGAATTCCCCGGAACAAACGCCATCGTGGTAAAACCGAGAATTTTAAGCCTTTGATTCATCTCCTTTACCCGGTCAAGGGACAAACCGGTATACGGTTTCGGGTAGTAATTGTGGCAGGCGGCAAAGCGGGTAAAATCAGCCCCCGCCGCCCTCCAGTTCTGGATATCCTCCTGTGAAATCGTAGAGGCGTTAAAAACGATATGGAATTTTTCCGAAAGCGCCACCGTTTCCTCTGCTGTAAATCCAAAGTCAAGGCGGATATAGGTTATTCCCAGCGCCAGCAGTTCCTCAAAGGAGGTGCAGCCCAGCTTTTCTAATGTAACCGGGCTGACATCGACAATCAGATTGATCCCGGCGTCTCTGCACTGTCCCAAAAGCTTTCTGGCATCCGCTTTATAATCGATGCCCGTCTCCTCCGGAATGTGCATGGAGGTAAACGCGTATCTGATACCGGCATTTTGGGCTTTTCGGATCATCGCCTCGTTCTTTTCCACGCCATTGCTGAAATAGAGTGATATTCCTGTTTTCATAAGCTTATTCCCCATAGACTTCGTTGATCCGCTTCTCATCCACGCCGAAGAACCAGGTCAGAACAAAACCGCCGGCGTAAGCCGCAGCCATGGCGATAATATATGGAATCTGCTGTCCCGGTTTTACGATCAGCAGGCCAAAGAGCCCCGAGACACCCTGGGATACGGTTCCCAAATGAAACAGTGCGGAGAGAACACCGCCGACGCCGGCGCCTAGACAGGCAGTGATAAAGGACTTTCCAAGCGGAAGTGTGACCGCATACATGAGAGGCTCACCCACACCCAGGATACCTACCGGGATCGAATCGCGGATATAGCCTTTCAGCTTTTTGTTCTTTGTTTTGAAATATAGGGCCAGACCTGCGCCTACCTGTCCGCCGCCTGCCATCATCAGCATGGGAAGAAGGTAGTTGATGCCCTGCGTCGCGCCGGCCGGATCGTTTAACATGGCATGAATCGGCGTCAGCGCCTGATGAAGACCGACTGCCACCAGCGGAAGGAAGCCTGCCGAGAGGATATATCCGCCCACAACGCCGAGTTTTTCATATACAAACGTCAAAACAGTATAAATACCGGATGTCAGAGCTGCTCCCAGAGGCTGTATGATCAGAAGAATCACAAGGCCGCCGATGATTAATACGAGCAGGGGACTGATAAACGTATCGATCAGATCCGGCATAATCTTACGGATATGCTTCTCTAAGAATGCGAAAAACACACCTGCAATCAGAGCAGCAAGCATACCGCCGGCTGCCGGGTTGAACACATTACCGGTGATCGGCAGAAGGATCTGCGCGTCGTTATATTTAGCTAAAAGCGGCATCGCCGTATTGGCAATACACATAGCGCCCGCAATTCCTCCCAGGGATGCGGAACCGCCGAATTCTCTCGCAGCGTTGTAGCCGACCAGGATTGGCAGGTAGGCAAACATGGCCCAGCCCATGGTGCGGATGCATTCATACCACCAGATTCCGCTCAGCGCTCCTCCTGTGGAGACGTTGACCACATTGCTGATTCCGTTGATTAAACCGGCTGCGATGATGCCCGGAAGAAGCGCCACGAAAATATTGGCAATCTTCTTCAAAAAATTCTGAAGCGGTTTATCGTATTTGGCCTTCTGTGCGGCTTTATTTTCCTTAGCCAGATCCTCCACGGTTCCGCCGGCGGAAGGCGGGGCATCCGAAACTGCGCCCTTTGCCAGCCCTGTCAGCCGGGAAAACTCCTCCAGAGCCTTATTCACTTTTCCCGGCCCCAGGATAATCTGAAGTGTTTCCGATTCCACGACGCCGAGCACGCCGTCCACTTTTTTAATTGCTTCGATATCTACAATGCTTAAGTCTCTGACGCTGATGCGCAGACGGGTCATGCACGCGGCATTGCCCAGAATATTCTCTTTTCCGCCCAGCAGCGAGAGCAGCTTTTCACTCAATTCCCTGTAGTTCATATGGTCCCTCCTGTTTCAAAGATCAGACCTTCTGCCTGATCGTCTATGATGTGTCTGTTATAAAGCATTCCTTACATGGCCGCGGGCTGCATCCAGATGCTTTCTCGCTTCCTCCGCGCCGCAGCTCAGCAGGATCATGACAATGGCCGTTTTCACATGGCCGTCAGTCTCAAAAAGAGCGGTTTTTGCCTCTTCTCTCGTACAGCCGGTGGCCGTCATGGTGATATTCTGGGCCCTTACAACCAGCTTCTCATTGGTCTGCAAAACGTCAACCATGAGATTCTGATATACCTTTCCGAATCCCACCATACTGCCGGTTGATATCATATTCAGAATCATTTTCTGGGCCGTACCTGCCTTCAGCCTTGTGGAACCGGTCAGTACCTCCGGGCCGGTAACGGGCTCAACTGCAAGCTGCGCGGCTTTTCCCACCTCCGACTGCCGGTTGCATGCGATTCCGACCGTCTTGCATCCCACGGAATTCGCGTATGCGAGACCGTGGATCACATAGGGGGTTCTTCCGCTTGCAGCGAGACCGATTACGATGTCATTTTCGTTGAGAGATAAATCCTTTAGCTCCTGTACGCCCAGGGTCTGGCTGTCCTCTGCGCCTTCCACCGCCTTTACGAACGCCCCTTCACCGCCGGCAATCAGACCAATCACCAGATCAGGAGACACTCCAAAGGTAGGCGGACACTCAACTGCATCCAGAACGCCCAGTCTGCCGCTGGTTCCAGCGCCCATATAGATGATTCTTCCGCCGCGGTTTAAGCTTTCCGTCGCCCATTCGATCGCTGTAGCGATCTCCGGGATCACCTCCCTGACGGCTTTAACGACATTTCCGTCTTCCTCGTTCATCACGGCCGCCAGTTCTGCCGGAGTCATCTGATCTAAATTCATGGTTTTATCATTTCTTGTCTCTGTTGTCAGCTTTGTCAAATCAAGCATTCTAATATTCCTCCAATGGTTTTTGAATGTGTGTTTTTGGGAAACTCCTCATGCAGCTCTCATAGTGTTTATTTACATAGGCAACATAGAGGATATCTACCATGTTTAATTGTGAAATTCTGGACGACATGGCTCCGCTGCGCAGAATCAGCTCCGTGGCAGCTACGGCCAGCACGCAGTCCGCCTCGGCTGCCAGCTTGGAGTCAGCGGCCCTTGTAAGCACAATAATTCTGGCGCCGTTGGCTTTTGCGGCCCTGGCACAGGTAATCATCTCCTCCGTCAGACCGGAATAGCTGATCACAATGCCAAGATCGCCTTTTCTCATGGTTCTCGCTGCCAGCAGCTGAGCGTGCCAGTCATCGCAGATATTACACAGTTTCTCCACACGGATCAATTTTAAGTACAGGTCTCGTGCAACGAGTAAGGAGGAGCCGAGTCCAAACAGCTGGATAATCCTGCTTTCTTCGATCATTTTGACGCAGGTGTCGATGATCTCCGGTTCTACCAGCTTTCTTGACGTCTCAAGAGACTCGATGTTTTTTCGTGTAACCTTTTGAATAATATCCTCTGTCGACGGCGTGGGAATGATCTCCTGAACGGATATCTCCCTGCTGTCCTTGAACAGAGCGTTTTCGTATACGAGCGCGTGCTGAAAATCGCGGTATCCCGCACAGCCCAGTTTTCTGCAGAGTCTGATAATGGTCGCCGGCGACGCATAGGCCAAATCTGCAAACTCGTGTATACTCTTTCCAATCACCAGATCCGGATGGTTCAGGATGATTGTTACCGCATTCTTTTCCGCTGCGCTTGCCTTGACCTGGTAGTCTTTCAGGCGCAGCAGCAATCCTTTCGCTGCCATAGTTCCTACCTCTCCTTCATCATAGCATGTGAAATAATTGTGTCAATTATTCGGCATTATTATGAAATTTTATTGCATATTATGACTGATTTTGTGTGGGATTTCAATAGAAAGTTTCGGATTTACAAGAAATGCAAAAGAAAGAGGATCACAGAAACACGTTTTTGTGATACAAAAAAACCGGACTCCCGCATAACTGCAGGCATCCGGCCGCCAAATAAAAAGAGCGCGAGACGGGGATCGAACCCGCGACCCCAACCTTGGCAAGGTTGTACTCCACCACTGAGCCACTCGCGCATAAACTAAAAACAAAATATGAACTTTTCGTAAAGGCATTATAGCACATATCTTTTGAAAATGCAACAGAAATTTTCTAAAGCGGGTGATGGGAATCGAACCCACGTATCTAGCTTGGAAGGCTAGTGTTCTACCATTGAACTACACCCGCAAAGGAAATTCCAAAAGCATTTCAAATGTACTCTCGCGAGTACAATGCCCAAAGTCGGAATCGAACCAACGACACGAGGATTTTCAGTCCTCTGCTCTACCAACTGAGCTATCTGGGCAGACATGCGATGTCCCTGTGCGTATCCGGAATCAGTTTCGATTAACTGCTCCTCTCACTCACAACACGAATAAGTTTACAAGATTTCCCTTCATTTGTCAAGAAAAATTTAATCTGATTACTCATATTTTTTATAAAACCGCACATCACACCGGCCCGTCCAGCACCTCTTCAAACTGTTCCACCGGCATCGGTCTGTAGAATGCAAAGCCCTGAATCAGATCGCAGCCTGCGGATTTTAAGAATTCCACCTGCTCCTCACGTTCCACTCCCTCGGCAACCGTACTGATATTGAGTTCCTTCACCATATCAATAATGTATTTTAAAATTGTATGTCCCCGGTTCACATCTACGCTCACACGGAAAAACACACCGTCCAGCTTCATCACGTCGATAGGAAGGTCTTTTAAAAGCCCCAGAGAAGAATAACCGGTGCCAAAGTCATCGAGAGAACACAGAAATCCGTTGTCATGCAGTTCTCTCACCACCTGCATCAGGTACTCCTCGTGTTCAAATGCCGCCGATTCTGTCAGTTCAATCTCCAGCATCCCGTCAGGAATGCCGTACTGCTTCTTAATCCCTGCGTAGACTGGAATAAAATCCGGGTTATAAAACTGAATTTTTGACACATTTACAGAGATTGGCACCACAGTCTTCCCATTTGCCATCCTGTCATGGAGCCATATACACACTTTTTCGAAGACGTAACGGTCCACTTTTCCAATAAAATGATTCTTCTCCAGCACCGGAATAAAGAGCCCAGGGGAGAGCAGTCCGTTCCCCGGAACCGCCCATCTCACCAGTGCCTCCGCACCTTTCACTGCGCCGTCCTCCACGCCTACCTTGGGCTGCAGGTAGACAACGAACTCCTCATTATCGAGCCCTTCCTGCATACGGTCCTTGACCGCCATCTCTGCGATCAGCTTCTGCCGGATCTCTTCCCCATAGAATGCATAGTGTTTTCCCGGTTTATTCTTCACTTCCTTCTGGGCAAAATTAGCCCGGTTGACCATCTTTACCGCCTCCGGCTCTTCCACCAGGTCTTCTGCACAGCAGATTCCGCATGCAATGGTCAGCATATGACGGTTCAGCATGACAATATCGGAGTTTAAGAACTCCTCATCCATCATTTTCTGGGTCTCGAGCAGTTCCTCCTGCGTCTCGTAACGGCGCAGAAGTACGAACCGGTCCGCCACATCGCGGGCCAGCAGTTCCTCTTCTTTCAGGCGGCTCATGACCAGCTGTGCATATCCCTTCAGCAGATCGTCCCCATACGAATATCCGAACACGTCATTTACATACTTAAAATTTTCGAAATCAATATATAAAACCGCAAACTTCGCATCCGGTTCCCGCTCCATTATGCGGTTTACCTCCGAATAAAACTTATCCGCACGGTAGGCCCCGGTCAGTTCATCTCTGGACGTTAACTCCTCCAGCTTTTCATTTGTAACCTTTAACTGAAAAAATTTCCTTATGTAAAAATAGACAGTGAATGCAAACGCAGCGGCACTGACCAGAGCTGTTGCAAAAATCATACGCGCTGTCTTTTCCGCCATTTCACCGGAATACTGCTCAATGGTAAAAACCGTGTCATTGGCTATCTCAAACAGCTTCTCGCTGGAATCAATCAGCGCATCTGCACGCGCTCCCTGCCTCACTTCGCCAATCTCTTTCTTAACGTGATCCCACTGGTCCTTCAGCAGGTCCAAATCTAACTGATACTGTCTGCAGTCGGCAAGAACCAGACCGTATACCCCCTGTCCGGTCATCAGTTCATTCAGAATGCCTTCTACATACGCAGTCAGTTCATCATCCGGCCGGCCGTTCGTCTCCAGCTTCACCACCCGTTGGGAAGCGCCCCTCACGATCCCCACATAATTGATCAGTTTCCCATAATCCCGAATATCTGAAATCCGTTTGATCGAAACCCCGCTGATCGCCACAAGCATTCCTAAAAGCAGAAGAAGCAGCGTTCTAAAATATTTTTTCATTTGTATCGTATCCCCCTGATAAGACTTATTCTCCGCTCCGAATCCGAGCCGTCCTGCGCACCGTTATCCGGTCCCCTTCTTCCACAGTTCCGCAGAGAAGCGGCGAATCTGCATCGTATACTGCCCTCCGTCTCTTTACTGCTTCCTCACTGTCATTGGCATAGCAGTATTTACAGCCGCACAGGCAGGTGTCGTATGCCCCCGTTTCCACGCTCTCCACACATCCGCACACCGGCCTCTGGTTCTTATCCTTCTTCACATGGATTGGAACCCCCAGAATCTGTTCGGCCATGGCCGGGTCGATACAGCTTCCGTGCCGGATTCCCACATCACTCAAATCAACGGCCTCCGCGCAGCTCTCCACCCTCATGCCAAACCGCTCCGCCGTCTTAACGAATGTCTCCCCCATCCGTTTCATAGTCTCCGCGTCCGGCGTCTCCAGAGGAATCCCTCTCATATTTCGTTTCGTCTTCCCGTAACAGTCCAGAAAGCTTATGACCACCTTGTCCGTACAGCCGAAGATCCCTTCTGCTATCGCCTCAAATGCACGGAAATGGTACTCTGCAGGATATCTTTCATTTAACAATACCGGATCGTACCTCCATACCATCCGGTTCCTGCCAGCCGTTTCTGCTGTTTCTCGAAATATGCGGATCAGTTCCCGTTTGTCCGGAAGCCCCGGTTCCATGCCGCGTCCATATCCCGTCAGTGTAAACTGTATGTAATACGGGATTTCTCCCAGTTCATCAATCCGTTTCATCATGGGCTCCGGATTCTTCGTCCAGAACACCACCAGATCCACCAGATCAGGAGACAGCTCAATCCTGCTGACCTGGTGGCTGTTCATCGGATTCTTCACGTAGAGAAATCCCTCTTTCATTCGATTAAAAAACCAGTCGGAATAGTACTGTGGAATATCCGTTCTTCTGCTCACGCTCAGTATCATGGCCGGTCTCCGTTCCGTTTATGCTAAAGCCATTATACCCTATTAAAGAGCGTCCTTCAACCGTTCCACATTATTCTCCTCAAATTTGAGAAGACGCTTCATCAGAGCCGTCACCTCTTTCTCCGCCTCTTTCTCATACTGGTTAATCCGTTTGACCGCATCAATAATTCCCATATTACTTCCCTGAATCAGCATTTCCGCAATGTGAGAGGAAGACTTATCCATCAGGGTCTTCATGTCTATCATGAGATAGGTCATAATTTTTTCCAGGGCTCCAATTCCCTTTTCATCGTAGCCATGGCGGTTTAAAAGTTCTTTCGCTTCCTCGTGAATCTGCTTGTACTCCTTAAGCTGTGCCTCGATCCGCTTCTTAAACGCCTCGTTATCAATCATAGGAAGCAGCTGGTTTAAGGTCTCAACTCCCATCTGGGAGTTCTGATAGACAAAGTTAAGCATTTCCGCATCTGCGCTCATCTCCAACACCTCTTTTCATTCATTATTAATTTCCCTGATAGTATGGGGTAAAATGCAGCAATTCATTCTCCCGGCGGCAGTGAAACCGCAAAGCTTTTCAGATTCATGCATAAAACGGCGGCAGTACAGGAAAAATAATGGAGTATCCGTAACTGACTACTTTATGAATTTATCATGATGACTGGAGGATTCTATGAATAAACAGCCTGTATTTTTAACGGACAGAGACCATCTCGTTGTACTCGAGGCCATCACAGGAATGCCAAACGCGGCAGTCCCGGACAGCTTAAAACCATTTGAAATCCTGGATCCCAACACCTCGGAAGGCGCTTCCGAAAAGCATCTCCCCATCATTGAAACTGACGGGAATCGTGTAACGGTAAAGGTCGGAAGCATCTTTCATCCCATGAGCGAGGAGCATAACATCGGCTGGATCTGTCTGGAGACAGAGGCCGGCGTCACCATGCGCGTTCCCTTAGACTCTGCCTGTGATCCGGTTGCCTATTTTACGCTGGAGGACGGTGACGCTCCGAAAGCCGCCTACGCCTGGTGCAACCTCCACGGCTTCTGGAAAACTGAAGCATAAAAAGACCGGACCGTGGAATGCAGCAGATCAGGGGTTCAAAAAACACGGCAATGCAAAAAAGAGGAATGCTCCGAACATCTGCTTTCGGGGCGTTCCTCTGCTTTGCTTCTGTCATATCCTATAGTATTTCCCTGTCTCTATATCTTCTGCCGGAGCCTTCTGACATCTCCATCCTTTGACATCTTTTTAACCTCCAGCACAGTTCCATCCAGTCCGGTTATCACTTTGATTCCCGGCCCGGCTTCAAATACTTTTTTCCCGTTTATAAAGCCTTCCGCTCCATTTCCGCTCTGCACCAGTTTAAAGGAGCGATCCCCCCAGATCTGTTCATAAACGCTCTCATAGCCGCCCACAGTCCCCCAGAAGACCGTGTCCTGTTCCAGATGTACGCCGTACATCCGGGCCGCGTATTCCAGCACCGATAAAAGAGCCGGTCCATAACAATCCTGTTCCCCTTCCAGGCAGACAAGCGACGGCGCTGCCGTAAACGGGTCATACTGCTGGACAAAGATACAGTCCTCGCCAATGGCCTGAAACAGCTTTTCTCCCAGTTCCGGAATCAGACTGTCATATCCGTAGTTTTCCAGCGCCCGGATGGCCCGCTGATATGTCAGCGCCTCCGCCTGGCCGCTCCAGTCATTGGTCGTCACGTTTCGGAACAGCGGGTCGTTTACCGCAACCGAGGGAAGCGGCATATGCGTCCAGAATTCCTCCGGATTCAGCAGATGGTCGTTCACGAAGCGATCGGCCATCGGCTGGGTAAAGCTGTTCCAGTACATGGCCCGCAGATTATTATGGGTCATGGTGCGCAGAACCCGGTGATTCTTATCCCGGTCAAAGCAGGCGCCTGCCGTTTCGTCCCACAGATAGGTCCGGATCTTCCCCTGTACCTGTGCCGCCTTCTCCTTCCAGAATTCCATCTTCTCCATGTCGTTCCGGATTCTGCTGATCTTCGCCAGCGTCTCTCTCGACGCATAGGAAAAACTCATAATATCCATGGAAGCCATGGGCACCACGCTGCATCCTTCCGGAGGGGTCTCCTTACTCCAGTCGTCGGGTGCATCCCCGTACCGGAGGGCATGGTCTTCCCCGGTGTCGTATTTGCACCAGGTCTCCAGGCAGCCGTCCCCGTCAGAATCCCGCACGCGCCATAAGTAGCTGTCAAAACGCTCCAGCGTGGTGTAAAGCAGATCGAGATATCCAGGATCCTTTCCCATCAAATAATATACATTTAAAGCTGCGGAAGGAAAACAAAAGCCCTGAAATTTATTGAACTGGGGAATGATTTTCCCGTCTTCACACGCTACGCTTCCGGGAATTCTGCCGTCCGCCCTCTGATTTTCCATAAAAAGCAGCTGATTGTTGATTCCCGCTTCCAAATTCCGTTTGGCGTACATCTCTCCGCCCATGGGCTGCGTCTCCAGCCATATTTTTTCGTAGCCGCCGCCTTCAATCAGCACCAGTCTGCCGCCAAACTGTTTCAGATTCTCTCTGGACTTTCTTTCAGCCGTATCCACCAGCTTCTGCAGCAGGCCGCAGGAGGTCTGAAATGATACACTCGTTTGATTTTTCACACGTTTTTCCTCTCTGTGTCATTATATTGCAGTGTCGTAATACCGCTGTTTCACAGTACCGCAGATATCAGCCCTTGATGCCGCTCGTGCTGATTCCCTCTACCAGATACCGGTTGAAAAACAGGAAAATCAGGAATACCGGAATCAGTGACAGCGTGGACATGGCAAACATGGCGCCATAGTCCGTAGTGGAGGTGGAATCCGCAAAATTCTTGATGGCCACGGAAGCCGTGTACATTCTGGGCTTGCTTAAGTAGATCATCGGCGACATGAAATCGTCCCATTTCCAGTAGAACTGAATGATGATCGTGGTTACAATGGAGGGCTTTAAAAGCGGCAGAAATATCTTTGTAAAAATCGTATATTTGCTGCATCCGTCGATGATGGCCGCCTCGTCTAAATCTTTCGGAATGCCGGCTCCGAACTGCATCATCTGGTAGATGAAGAACGCCTGACCGAAGAAATGCGGCAGGATTAAAGGGAGGTACGTTCCTACGAAGCCAAGTTTATTGTAGATGATGTACTGCGGCACCAGAATAATCTGTGTCGGGATCATCATCGTGCAGATCATGGCAGTGAACCAGATATTTCTCCCTTTGTATTTCACCCTCGAAAATGCGTAAGCCACACAGGCTGACGACAGTACCGTGGCAAGTGTCGATACCGCGGCTACGAAAAACGAGTTGGAGAAGAAGGTGGCAAAACTGATTCCGCCGAATCCCTTCCAGCCGTTGGCGAAATTTTCTACTCTCCAGGCCGGAGGAATCAAATTCATTCCTCCGTTTAAGATTTCCGTGTTATTTTTGAGTGAGCCGCTGATCATCCAGAGCACCGGATATATCATAAGGAGTCCGAACAGGCACACAAACAAATGGTAAAGGACTGCTTCGATTTTGTGTTTTTTCGTCATAATCTTTCCCCTCCTTATTGATCTGCCTCAGAAAATACCCAGAACTTCGAGGATTTAAAGAGAATAAATGTGATTAAGCTGATTAAAACCAGCATGAGCCAGCTCATTGCACTGGCATACCCCATATTGGACCATTTGAACGCGTGGTTGTAGACAT
This sequence comes from Hungatella sp. SL.1.14, assembly GCF_024460495.1. Classification (NCBI taxonomy): domain Bacteria; kingdom Bacillati; phylum Bacillota; class Clostridia; order Lachnospirales; family Lachnospiraceae; genus Hungatella; species Hungatella sp. SL.1.14. Next base: position 97,474 of record NZ_JANFYJ010000026.1, read on the forward strand.
AGAGCGCGTAGAAGTTGGTTGCATCGTTAGGTCCGCCCTGGGTGATGACAAATGCCTGGGTAAAGGCCATGAACGCCGTGATCGTCTGCATAACCAGGTTATAGAGAATGATAGGGGAAAGGCAGGGAAGCGTGATGCGCAGGAAACGCTGCCATTTATTTGCTCCGTCAATCTCAGCCGCCTCGTAATAGCTGCCCGGGATTTCTTTCAGGCCTGCTGCGAAGATGATCATCGAGGAGCCGAACTGCCAGGCCGACATTAGGACCAGGATTCCCATGGACAGCTTCGGATCGCCAAGCCAGGACAGCTTTTGCAGTCCCAGGGAAGCCAGGATGGTGTTGGCAAGACCTTTTCTGGAAAAGATCGTCTTCCATACCAGGGCTACCGCGATACTTCCTCCGATTAAGGACGGTACGTAATACAGGGAACGGTAAAATGTGACTCCCCGTCTTCCCTGTGTCAGCAAATAAGCCACAAACAGAGCGAAAATCAGCTTCGTCGGCACTGATGTAACGACGTATATCAACGTTACTTTTACGGAATTGATGAATCGCTCATCTTTTAACAGATCCAGATAGTTTTGTATTCCGATAAATGCCGGCGTCTGGCCCAGTTTGTAGTCGGTTACCGAATAGTACATGGAAACCGCTATCGGTATCAGGGTGAATGCCAGAAAACCGATAATAAACGGGAGCGAGAATATATAGCCCACCGTGTTGTCGTTGTACCAGAACTTTTTTATGCTGGCTTTCCTTTCTTCCATTGGTCATTTCCTCCATTTTTTTGCACAGAAAAGGCAGGTGAGGTGAATATAGGGGCTGATCCCACCTGCCTTTTGCTGGTTTGCGGTGCCTCGGTTTTGTGAGGTATCCCGGTAGTCCGCCATGTGATTTGATTCTGTGGAGCCTCCCGGTAGTCCGCCATGCACCTCGATTCCGCTTCGCTTCATACCCGGTAAAGCGGGGCACGCTGTCTCGGTCACGGGCTTCGCCCTATGAAAAAGGACAAACCCAGATCTGCTTATGTGCGAGCACAACGCAGATCTGCATTTGCCCTTTTTCGCATGGCTCATTGCTGGCGTGTAAATTTACTCTCCGCGAATTCGACTAATTGCCTGGCCGCGTCTTCTGGGGTTACATCTCCGTACTGTACTTTCTCAAGCAGCAGCTTGTACTGATCTTCTATCTCCGTCTTTGGGTCCGGGCTGATGACGTTGCAGTCTTCTTTGGGGAAGTTTCCGATTTTGTCTACGAAATCGTAGATCATCTTGCTGCTGTCGTCTGCCTGCTCCATGACTACGTCTCTTACTTTCGACATGATCGGTACACCGCGCTCGCCGTTTAATACTTTGTTGGCTTCGATGTCATTGACAAAGTAATTGATGAACTTAGCCGCCTCTTCTTTGTTTTTGGAACTCTTAGCCATGCATAACTGCTGGGAGGACTGAACTCCCATTCCGTAGGAACCGTCCTTTGTGATACGCGGTACCGGCGCGATCTTTATTTCTCTGCCCGCTGCATTGACGATGGAGGCAATCTGGTTGGAGGATACCCAGGTCATGGCGGCGTCTTCTGTCACCAGATAGTCGCCTTCAATGTCCTTGATCTCCTTGATTGCTCCTGCATCAGGATACGATCCTGCATCGGTTAAATCTTTGATCATCTGCATATACGATGCAAATGTGGCTGTATCAGTAAATTCCAGGCCATCGTTGGTCTTCTTAAAGAAGTTTCCATCCTTCTCAGCCTGAGAAGCTCTCTGTGTTACACCCGCAATGAAGTTATCCATCTTTGAGCTTCCGTAGATTCCCAGTTTCTCTGTAATCGCCAGACAGTCGGCCTTCCACTCATCCCATGTCCAGTTATCAGACGGCTCTGCCAGTCCTGCTTCTGCAAACATGGCCGGATCGTAAGCGATTCCGTAAGTGTTGGTTCCAATGGAGATTCCCACCTGGGTGCCGTCGTTGTCTCTCGTGGTCGCCAGGAAGTTCTCTGTGGTATCGCTTACATCAATGGTTCCTGCTTCAATATAGGAGTCCATTGGTTCAATGCTGTTTATATATTTCGGGAAGTTTCCGCCCATCTGGAAGATATCCCATACATCATCGGCTGCCACCAAAGTATCCAGCTTTGTAAAGTAGCTGTCAAAATCATAAAACTCCGCTTCAATATGTACATTCGGATTCTGTTCCTCATACATTTCAATTACTTTGTTCGTAGCGTCATGCCTCGTCTGTGATCCCCACCACGCCATGCGCAGTGTGATCTGCTCACCGGACGCTGCCGATTCTTTTCCGCTGTCCGCCTCCTGTGTATTTGTCTCGGTTTTCTGTCCTCCGCACGCGGTCAGTGATGCTGCCATAACCACCGCTGTTGTCAATGCCATAAGTCTTCTTAATTTCATAATTGATCCCCTTTTACACCTTTCGCTGTCTTTGTTCTCACTTGTTACCTGCTTAAGCTTTTTTCGGATCCGATACGTTTCTGTAAACATATCTTACTATTTCAGACTTATTTTTTCAACCGATTTGGGCACTTTCACCAATCCATCAAAAAATCTCCGGTTTTTGCACTATATTGACTGGTTTTCCTCGTCCTCATTCTTTTTCCGCTTGGATTTACGGTACTGCAGCGGAGACATTCCCACATATTTCTTAAAAACGCGGTCAAAATAGGATAATCTTTCATAGCCCAGTTTTTGAGAAATTTCCTCCATGGACAACGACTCATCCAACAGCATGTCCCTGGCATGACCGATTCTCTGGCAGTTGATAAATTCATTTACGGTAAAATTAGTCACCTCTTTGAAGATCCGGCTCAAATAGCTTTTGTCCATATAGAAGATTCCGGCCAGGTCCTCCAGCCCGTAGACCTCCGAGTAATGCTCCATGATATACTGAATTATCTCCCTTGCCTTCGCGTAACGGAGCATCTTTCCGTTGGGCATGTGATACTCCGCACACCTTGTGCCCGCTCCGTACAGCATGGAAATGATAATGGAAATCAAAAGATTTTTTACCTCCGCGGACGCGAAGGCCCTCTTCTGCCCCATTACCTCTTCCATCTTCTTAAGCTTTTTCTCCACCGCCGCCAGATGCTTTCCTTCCAGCCGGTAAACGCCATGATAATTTGCAAAAAAACCGATCAGGTCCAGCTCCATGGCCTTTCCCATGCTGACCAGCCATTTCTCATCCACCTCAATTAAGATTCTCTCGTGGTATTTCCCCCCAATCACATTCGTGAAGGGAATCTGCCGTTTGTCAATAAAAGTAAGCGTCCCCCTGTCCATCCGGTAGCTTTTGCTTCCCTGATAGAAAAACCGCTCTCCATCCAGAATATAGTAAATCTGGTACTCATTCTTATAAAATCCGATAGTCTCTGTTAAATCACAGTCTCTGGCGACGTGGCTGATTCCGATCCCGTCGCATTTCCCCGTGAAGAATACTTCTTTCATGATGTTTCCGCTACGCGCAGCGTGTCCTCCTCCTCGATCAGACGGTAAAATACTGGATGCTCCTTCAAATGTTCATTCGGCGTATGCAGGGTCAAATACAGTTCCCCGGAATTACTCTCAAATATCATGCCGTGGCCGCCGTCCTTTTCAAACAGCAGACGGTCATCCTGTGTCCATGTACCTGTAATGTCCCCATTATCCGAATAGGCCAGCGCCTCCGTATACCCCTCTTTTCCGAAGCTGGACCAGAGCATGATGAGACGGCCGCTTTCTGTCCTGTACAGATACGGCCCATCCGTCACATAATGAAGGCCCGGCCGCTTTTTATTGGTGATCGGCTTTACCCAGCCTGCGGCCTCCGAAGCATGAAATAATGTCACCGGGTCAGATACTGCCTCCCTCAAATCCCGGCTCAGCTCCACCGCGCAGATACTGCCATCCGAAATCTGAACCCACTCATGGACAAACACCATATATGGTTTTCCGTCAGGTGACACATAGAATGTCCCGTCAATACACTCCCAGTCCTTCGGCGTGATCTGACGGTCACTGTGCATTACGAACGGCCCCAGCGGACTCTCCGACTTTAAGATCGCAGTTCCCCCATGTACACTGCTGTCCTTAAATGTTGCAAACATGTAGTAAGCCCCCTGGTATTTATGTACTTCCGGAGCCCAGCAGTTCATATCCGCCCAGAAGTCCTCCGGTTTACGGAACACTTCGTACGGTCCGTCCCAGTTTTCCATATCTTCACTGACATAACAGTCAAAGCCGGTTGCCACCATCCAGCAGGTAGCGGCCCTCGTCCCGTACATATAGTATGTTCCGTTCTCTGCGAGTACAAATGGATCCCTGATGTTAATTTCTGTGTTTTTCATGATGTTCTTCTCCTTCCGGCTAAGCCGTTTTCCATATTTTTTTCATCATATCATAAAAGTCCGGGAAAAAACATACCTTCGGCTCTCCTCCTCTTTTGGCATTTTGGGGTTTTCGTCATTTTCACTATTTTTCCCTTGTTTTCAACCCATTCTTTGTTAATATATAAACATTCATTGACGATCTGATATCCATATGCTAGACTATAAATTAATAATGCTAATGAGATTAAGAGTAAGGCATGCTTTCACGCGGATGCCTTGCTCTTTTTTATTTTTAATGAACGAAGCAGACTGACTGCATGGTTATCAAAGATCATAAAAAGGAGGGGGAAACGGGTTAGAAAAAACAGTCAGATCGCTAATAAAACTAAGGAGAAGAGAGATGAAACTATCAACAACAACATTGTTCTATGGACCGAGGCCGGACGGAAGTGTAGGGCCCATGTTGGAAAGTATCCGCAGAATCCACAAAGCGGGATTTCGGGATTTAGACCTCAACTTTGCATGGACCAGGAGCCATAAAACAGAACTGTACTACGACAACTGGAGAGAATGGATAAAGGAATGCAGGGCGTTAATTGAAGAACTCGGAATGACAGTCAGCCAGTCTCACGCCCCGTTCTATAATGTGATCAATCCGGACTATCCATATCGGGAGGAAGAGGAAGAGATGGTTCGCCGTTCTATCATCGCTTCGTCGGAACTGGGAGCAGGCATTGTCGTTATTCATGGGGGTTCGCGTCCTTACCGCCCGGATTACCGCAAAAACAAGCAGGAAAATATCGAATATTTCAAACCCCATCTGGAGTTTGCCGCAAAATATGGCGTGAAACTGGCCATAGAAAATCTATTCGATTTAAACGACAGCGAAAAACGGGTTCGTGTTCCCCGTTATCTGGCCGATCCGGAAGACTTGATCGACCTGGTTGACACACTGCATCAGTCTTATGACAACGTGGGGATTGTCTGGGATTTTGGACATGCAAATTTGATGCACTGGAACCAGCCGGAGTGTCTTGAAATGATGGGAGACCGTCTGATTGCCACACATGTTCAGGATAACTACGGAGTCATCGACGATCATTTACTTCCATTTCTTGGCACCGTAGAGTGGGAACCCATCATGAAAACCCTGAAAAAAATCAACTATCAGGGTGTGTTCGCTTACGAAACTCACAAAATGACAGACAGGCTGCCTGATCCAATGATTGATGCAATGATGCGTTATGCGTATGAACTGGGGGAATATCTGCTTACACTGGCAGACTAACGAAAAGGAGAAGATATGGTTAGAAAGTATTTGGTGGGGATCGCATTACTTACAGTTATCGCAATAAGCGGCTGTTCCGCAGCCAACAAAGAAACAACGGCAGAGGCAAACACTTCGAAAGCTCCGGCGGCAGAAACCGCTGCGGATACAGAAGCTGCCTCCGATGTATTGGAGATAGAATTCTGGCATGCCTTAGAAAGCCAGTACCAGGAAACACTGAACCGCGTTGTTGGTGAATTCAATGATTCTCATGACAACATCGTGATTAAGCCAATGTATATCGGGAATTATACTGCATTAAACGAAGCCATCGTTTCCGCAAATGCGGCAAATACCAACCTGCCGGGCGTTGCCATGGCCAATATCCCTTACGTTACCGCTTATGGCGCAGGCGGTTTATGCGAAGACCTGGGCCCTTATATTCAGCGCGACGGATTTGAGATAGACGATTTTGGAGAAGGTTTGATTCAGGCTGCAAAATACGAGGATGTACAGGTAGCACTTCCATTTCTGGTATCTACCGAGGTAGTATACTATAACAGGGATTTATTAAACGAATTAGGGCTTCAGATTCCGAAAACCTGGGATGAAATACCCTCGTTTTTAGAGAAGGCCTCCGATATCAGCGCAGACGGCAAAACCAACCGCTACGGCATGGTATTTCCCGGCTGGATTACATGGTATTATGAGCCGTTCTTTATCAATAACGGTGTTCAGTTGGTTACTGCCGAAGGCAAAACTGACCTTGCTTCTGAACATTCAGTCAAACTGGTTTCCGATTTGAAAGACTGGACCAAAAAGGGCTACTCCTACCTTGCAACCGGGGAAGACGCCGCTTCTGTGATGCGCCAGAACTTCATTGACGGAAAGGCGCTGTCCGTCATCTATACGAGTTCTTTATATGACACCATTGTCGACAGCTGCAGCTTTGACGTCGGAATGGATTGGCTGCCCGGAGGAAAAACAAAGGAACAGGTATTAGGCGGCAACGTCCTTTTTCTCCCGGCTAAAAACGATCAGAAGGTGAAGGATGCCTCCTGGGAATTTCTCTCCTACTTAATGAGCAAGGACGTCAACATGATATGGGCTTCTGAATCCGGTTATCTGCCTACCAGGAAATCTGTACAGGAAACCGATGAAGGAAAGGCATTTCTGGCACAAAAACCGGAATTTCAGATTATTTTTGATAACCTCGATATCATCACTCCCGGAATCCAGCGTACCGACTGGAGTCAGGTATCCACCACATGGAGAAACTGGATGGACGAAATCATTCAGGAAGATCTTGACGTTGAAACCGCGCTGAAAGAGATGGAAGTGGAAATCAACGAAATATTAAGCGGCTCATAAAGGAGAACGGCGTGAAGGAGCAAAGAGTATCACTGCTTGAAAAGACAGAGCTTTTTGTGTTGGACATGGATGGAACCTTTTATCTTGGTGAACACCTTTTGGAAGGCTCCCTGGACTTTCTGCAGACGCTTCAGGAAACAGGGCGGCGTTATCTGTTCTTCACCAATAACTCCTCGAAGTCCTCCGGCGCCTATATAAAAAAGCTCAGGTCTATGAACTGCTTCATCGATTCCAGTCAGATCATGACTTCGGGAGATGTGATGATTGAGTACCTGAAGCATTCTCATCCGGGAAAAACGGTCTATCTGCTTGGAACTCCCGTATTGCGCGAAAGCTTTGAGAAGGCCGGCATCCATCTGACAGAAGAACAGCCGGATCTTGTGGTGGTGGGCTTTGATACAACGCTTACCTATCACAAGCTGGAACGGGCATGCCATTACATCCGAAGCGGTGCGGAATTTCTGGCTACACATCTGGACATCAACTGTCCGACGGAAGACGGTTTTATCCCTGACTGCGGCTCCTTTTGCGCGGCGATCACACTGTCGACAGGCAAAAAGCCTAAGTATGTGGGCAAACCATACCCTGAAACCGTTGAAATGATTCTGGAAAAAACAGGTGTGTCCAGAGACCGGATCGCCTTTGTCGGAGACCGTCTGTATACAGATGTGGCGGCCGGCGTTAACAACGGGGCGGCCGGGCTGCTGGTGCTGACCGGGGAGACGAAGAGAGAGGATCTCAGGCATGCGAAAATAAGCCCGGACGGCGTCTATCTCTCTCTGAAGGAGATGGGGGAATTGTTAAGAAAATAAAATTTCATTCTTCCATACAAAAAAAGTTGCAAAAGTGACAATCACTTTTGCAGCTTTTTTACTGCCGGCGACCGGAATACAGACGAACATTTTATTAATTACTCTGACTATATTTGCAATAAAATTTCGTATGCCACGCAAATAACCCCTACATAATACTAATAAAATTTATTTGATCGTTTTTAGTAAATGATGTATTCTTTAATTATAAACACTCGAGGAGGTAGCTACATGAAAAAAACAGCTCCATTTGGATATGATTTTAGCAATGGGAAACTTATTGTCAATAATGAAGAGGCTGATATTGTAAAATATTGCTTTGAGGCAGAACAGAATTATATGACCGATCCGCCAGTTTGGGATAATGCCACTATAAATGACGGTTGCGTATGCTTAGACACCGAAATGCTTTGCAGCATAAATACCTTTGTCAAAGGTTATATAGCAAAAGAAATAAACACAGTTAGAATTATGGGAAAACCAGTATCTTCTTTATTTAGTGATGAAAAAGTACGTTCTTTAATTCGTCAGCAAATTACAGATCAAAATATTAGCGAATTTTGTAGTATCACAAAGGAAAATATATCACAAGGACTCTAATTCTCAGCACACAAGAATAAATGTTCGATTATAAAGTAGTGATTTAGCCAGCATAACTGGATTAATTGTCAAAGATATTACATTAAACCCTGGTTATGCCATCTATGGAACATGGGCCACCCGGATCATAAAAGATAAATCTTCAGGGATATGTGTTATCAAT
>NZ_JANFYJ010000260.1:0-307 GCF_024460495.1 Hungatella sp. SL.1.14
GGAAAACACGGATACCGCCCTGATTTTAACGGACTGCTGGAGGCCCTCCGGCGTTACGGAAGGGGAAATGCTCCGGTCCGGATCATTGGTTTTCCTGCATACCTCTATTTCTTTTTAAAGGAGATGGAGCGAAACAGAATCTTTATCCGTCTGCCAAAGCATTCCATGATTATGGCCGGCGGCGGCTGGAAGCAGTTTTATACAGAGACGGTGGACAAACGGGAATTGTACAGGCTTGGAGAGAGGCATCTCGGTATCCCGGAGAGCCATTTCCGGGAGTTTTTCGGCGCGGTGGAGCATCCGGGCG
>NZ_JANFYJ010000261.1:0-307 GCF_024460495.1 Hungatella sp. SL.1.14
GCCCTGTCATTTCCTGGTACTTCGGAAGACAGCGCCGCCGTACTTCTGTTCTCTCCCTTCCAGTAGACGGTACCCAGGAAAGCGATGCCGGCCGCGGCAATACACAAGGCTGCGGCCGCAGCCATTCCCGGCAGCTCCCAACGGACGGACAGCGGAATCGATTTTTTTCTGAGGCGAAACGCCGGATTATTAAATCTGCATCGCGTATCACAGACATTCATCAGCGCGTCCGCCCCCTCCAGTCCGCCCAGTGCAGCGAGAGGGACCAGGATACCGTCTCCCTCCTTCTCCGCAAGGTAAAGAGTCT
>NZ_JANFYJ010000262.1:0-307 GCF_024460495.1 Hungatella sp. SL.1.14
CGTCCTCCTGAGAGGCATCCAGAAACGCCGGGAGATGGAGCTTTCCAATCTCTACTTTATGTGTGTGGATGCGAGAGAGCTTTCCGAGATTTTCGCCCCGGGTGAGGTAAAGAAAATTTATCTGAACTTCTCAGATCCGTGGCCCAAGGACCGCCATGCGAAAAGGCGCCTGACGTCGGAACCGTTTATGGAAGTGTTTGATAAGATTCTGGCATCGGATGGCGTCGTAGAATTTAAGACGGACAACCGGGGACTGTTTGATTATTCCCTGGAGTCCATACCGGCAGCGGGCTGGGAGATACGAGAG
>NZ_JANFYJ010000263.1:0-307 GCF_024460495.1 Hungatella sp. SL.1.14
ATTGAGACGGAGATAAAGCGTCGGGAAAGCACCAATATCGGTGCATCAAAAGAATTTCAGGAGTTTTTGGAAAGAAATGGAAGTACTCTTTTAAAAACAGGAACGACGCTGGCTGAACTGATTAGAAGACCGGAACTGAACTATGTTATGTTAACTGAATTAGATTCTAAAAGACCAGAATTACCGGTGGATGTCATAGAACAGGTTGTCATAAATATAAAATATGACGGTTATATCCGGCGCCAGAAACAACAGGTGGCTCAATATAAAAAACTGGAAAATAAAAAACTGGATGCAGACTTTGATT
>NZ_JANFYJ010000264.1:0-307 GCF_024460495.1 Hungatella sp. SL.1.14
GTTGACGGAACGATCATAACGGAGGTTAAGAAGGGGCGGCACGGAGCCAGTATAAAGCTAGCGGACCGTATGAAGGCTCTGGAATGGCTTGCTGACCACATGGACCTTGCGACGCCAGAACAGCGGGCAAGGATTGACCATATACAGGCACAGACCGGGAAGATCATTAGGGAGAGCGCAGGCGGAGACAACGGCGACGGCGTGGAGGTGGTAAACGATGCACCGCAAGCAGATCAGGATATCAGAGACGATCATACCGAAGTATCTTCCGCTGTTTAACGACATGACACACCGCCATATCATTTTA
>NZ_JANFYJ010000265.1:0-306 GCF_024460495.1 Hungatella sp. SL.1.14
AAGCATAAAAGAGAGGGACTTTTTCAGCAGCCTCGCTCAGACAGGTGGGGATTTCTCCTGAACGAAAAATTCTGCGCATTAAGAACTGCTAATGCCCTGCAAAGTCACAGGAAAGATCCGGGAAACGAAAGCTCGGGCCGGACAGCGGCAGCCGGAAGTGAAGGCTGAACTGTTCCTGTGTACAGGCGGCGTGGGAATGACGAAAATGTGAGAAAAATAAAACCTGTTTGACATTATTTTGTCATGCAGCAACATAAGCAAGGCCTTTGGAAGCACGGAGATCATCCGCCATGCTTCCTTTCATAT
>NZ_JANFYJ010000266.1:0-306 GCF_024460495.1 Hungatella sp. SL.1.14
GCGTATTTTCTGCTGCAGACGGATAATAGGGAAATCATTTTTTATGGAGTGCAGTATTTGCAGCTTTGTATGATAGGTTCCTTCGGAATCTTCGGGGAAGTTACGTTTAAATGTCTGTTACAGGCTACGGGTAAGAATACATGTACGATGGTAACTCAGGGAACTGGGGCTGCAATTAATATACTTCTGGATGCAGTGTTTATTTTCACATGTTTGGATTTCCTGCTATGGGGATCCGGGGGGCCGCGCTGGCTACGGTATGCGGCCAGTGGATTGCCATGGGTCTGGCTGTCTGGTTAAACTTAA
>NZ_JANFYJ010000267.1:0-306 GCF_024460495.1 Hungatella sp. SL.1.14
AGCTGATGTATACGGAGCTTCTTCATATGCTGAAGCATCTGAAAGATATGGATATTACAGAGCTTTTGGACTATATTAAGAAGTTAAAGGACGAGAATCTGGATATTTATGAATGCCTTGATTTTTATGCAGCTGTGGTATCGGGATGTGTTGATGTATAAGGTGACACAGGATATTAATCTCCTGGTGTTTAAGGAAGAATATAATACAATTAAGGAAATGAGCGCCGCCTGCGCCTATGATGGAGTTGAGAAGATTCTTCAGTCTATTGACAAGGCAGGAATACGGCTGAATGCCAATGTTAAC
>NZ_JANFYJ010000268.1:0-306 GCF_024460495.1 Hungatella sp. SL.1.14
CAGAAATTTGGTCTCGTGAAATACAATGCTTTTAAAGGTATGGGCGGAAATTTGAGCTTTGCAATGGCTCTTCTTGATTATACCAACACAGGTTTTGTTTTGAACTCAGTACACAGCAGGGAAGGCTGCTACGTCTATATAAAGGAAGTAGAACGGGGAGAGACAGATGTGTTGTTAGGAAGTGAAGAAAGAGACGCTCTGGAGCAGGCACTGGGATACCATTAGAGTTGAATCCAGATACACTGACTTTGTCACCCTGGCTGATTTCTGTAATACAAGGACAAACCGTGTAGTGAAATAAAAACC
>NZ_JANFYJ010000269.1:0-306 GCF_024460495.1 Hungatella sp. SL.1.14
GATGCTGTAATCCAGTACAGCCCATTGATCAGGTACAGATTCAGCCCCTTCATGTCGATCCTCGCTTTTTAGTGAGTAAACTTTATTTACTAACCTTGGTAAACTTTATTCTGTTGTCATTATAAATCCTGAACTTTTTATATGGGGGATTTTGCAAAATCGAGGGCGGAACCATCATTTTTACTATTCCGCTTCTGCAAGAAGGCCGTTTTTGATATGCTTATAATATTTTTGGCTGACCGGAATCCACTCTTCTTCTCCTTCCAGCCGTATCCGGTACATCTCCAGCTGCCGGACATAATTCAG